>NZ_CP120467.1:300000-550000 GCF_029983095.1 Enterococcus montenegrensis | reverse complement strand
TGTTGGGTTCCCCCATTCGGAAATCTCTGGATCATAGCTTACTTACAGCTCCCCAAAGCATATCGGTGTTAGTCCCGTCCTTCATCGGCTCCTAGTGCCAAGGCATCCACCGTGCGCCCTTATTCACTTAACCTTATAAGACCTTACGGTCTGGTTTTGAGCAGTTCTTCTAGCGATAGAAACTTACTCAAGAAAATAAGCAATTGAACTTATTAAAAAACTCATTCAACGCGGTGTTCTCGGTTTGTTTTGATTTTTTTCTTCAAGTATCCAGTTTTCAATGAACAAAATAAAATGTTTGAGAGTAAACCTCTCAAAACTGAACAAAGACAAGTTACAAACTGTGTAGTTTCCGTAATATTCCTTAGAAAGGAGGTGATCCAGCCGCACCTTCCGATACGGCTACCTTGTTACGACTTCACCCCAATCATCTATCCCACCTTAGGCGGCTGGCTCCATAAAGGTTACCTCACCGACTTCGGGTGTTACAAACTCTCGTGGTGTGACGGGCGGTGTGTACAAGGCCCGGGAACGTATTCACCGCGGCGTGCTGATCCGCGATTACTAGCGATTCCGGCTTCATGTAGGCGAGTTGCAGCCTACAATCCGAACTGAGAGAAGCTTTAAGAGATTAGCTTAGCCTCGCGACTTCGCAACTCGTTGTACTTCCCATTGTAGCACGTGTGTAGCCCAGGTCATAAGGGGCATGATGATTTGACGTCATCCCCACCTTCCTCCGGTTTGTCACCGGCAGTCTCGCTAGAGTGCCCAACTAAATGATGGCAACTAACAATAAGGGTTGCGCTCGTTGCGGGACTTAACCCAACATCTCACGACACGAGCTGACGACAACCATGCACCACCTGTCACTTTGCCCCCGAAGGGGAAGCTCTATCTCTAGAGTGGTCAAAGGATGTCAAGACCTGGTAAGGTTCTTCGCGTTGCTTCGAATTAAACCACATGCTCCACCGCTTGTGCGGGCCCCCGTCAATTCCTTTGAGTTTCAACCTTGCGGTCGTACTCCCCAGGCGGAGTGCTTAATGCGTTTGCTGCAGCACTGAAGGGCGGAAACCCTCCAACACTTAGCACTCATCGTTTACGGCGTGGACTACCAGGGTATCTAATCCTGTTTGCTCCCCACGCTTTCGAGCCTCAGCGTCAGTTACAGACCAGAGAGCCGCCTTCGCCACTGGTGTTCCTCCATATATCTACGCATTTCACCGCTACACATGGAATTCCACTCTCCTCTTCTGCACTCAAGTCTCCCAGTTTCCAATGACCCTCCCCGGTTGAGCCGGGGGCTTTCACATCAGACTTAAGAAACCGCCTGCGCTCGCTTTACGCCCAATAAATCCGGACAACGCTTGCCACCTACGTATTACCGCGGCTGCTGGCACGTAGTTAGCCGTGGCTTTCTGGTTAGATACCGTCAAGGGATGAACATTTTACTCTCATCCTTGTTCTTCTCTAACAACAGAGTTTTACGATCCGAAAACCTTCTTCACTCACGCGGCGTTGCTCGGTCAGACTTTCGTCCATTGCCGAAGATTCCCTACTGCTGCCTCCCGTAGGAGTCTGGGCCGTGTCTCAGTCCCAGTGTGGCCGATCACCCTCTCAGGTCGGCTATGCATCGTGGCCTTGGTGAGCCGTTACCTCACCAACTAGCTAATGCACCGCGGGTCCATCCTCAAGTGACGCAAAAGCGCCTTTCAAATACTAAACATGTGTTTGGTATTGTTATGCGGTATTAGCACCTGTTTCCAAGTGTTATCCCCCGCTTGAGGGTAGGTTACCCACGTGTTACTCACCCGTTCGCCACTCCTCTTTTTCCGGTGGAGCAAGCTCCGGTGGAAAAAGAAGCGTTCGACTTGCATGTATTAGGCACGCCGCCAGCGTTCGTCCTGAGCCAGGATCAAACTCTCATAAAAAGTGTTTGAACAGTCATAGACTGTTAAGCTCAAATAAAAATTAACTTTGCTAGCTATTGCTTGCATGTTGTTTGCTTCTATAAAAGAAGCGCCCTACACATTGGTTCGTTTGCTTGCTTTGTTCAGTTTTCAAAGGTCTACTTGCAAAGTTAAATGTATTTATCTAACTTGCAGTTGGTTGCTTTTTGAAATGTTTCAGCAACTCTTATATCTTATCAGCTGACTTGATTTCTGTCAACTATTTTTTTAAAAAGTTTTAAAAACTTTTTGAAATGATATTTCAGAAGTTCGCCGCTCATCAAGCAACTTCGTTAGTTTAACAGTCGTTGTAGCAACTGTCAACAACTTTTTTCAAAAATGTTTCAAGTTGTTTTCAATCGTGTGACTGCCTTACCAACGTTGATTAATTTACCACTTTAAGAAGCATTGGTCAACACAAAAAAACAAAAAAATCTGCCGATGTAAACTTGTATAATCCTAGCTTCCATCCCAACGTTCGTATTTACACCGAATTCAAAAAATTAACCCAGGTTAATCAAAAGAAAATAAGTCATATTCATCTTAGGTTGTCGATGCCTACGTTCAATAAATTCGTTAAAATTTTTTTTATATTTTTTCTGTATTGCTCTTTTTCCCATTTTAAATAGTAAAAGAACTAGGTATCAAAACCTAGTTCTTTAAGTTATCCATTAAACAGATTAATTAGATCTTTTGGTAATTCAACAAAAATTTCGCACCCTGCTGCCTTTAATTCTGCTTGGTCGCCAAAGCCATACAAAACACCAACTGGTAAAATATTATTTGCTTTACCACCTAAAATATCATTTTCCCGATCACCAATCATGACAGCAGTAGATTTATCTTTTAATCCAGTACTTTCAAGCCCATAAGCTAAAACTGCTGCTTTCTCACTGCGTTTATTATCCAAGTCGGCGCCATATATCCCAGTGAAATATTGTGTATAATCCAAAAAATCTAAAATTGCCTTGGCAAAAACTTCTGGTTTTGAAGTAGCTAAATAAAGCTGCTTTTCCTTAGCTAGTTTGGCTAAAGCTTCCTCGATACCTTCATAAGGAGTGATTTCAAACATCCCACTTTGTTGATAATGTTCACGATAAAAAACAACCGCCTTGTTTGCTTGTTCTTCATCCATACCGATTTTTTTAAATGATGTTAACAGCGGTGGTCCAATAAAGGAAAATAGTTCTTCATCTGATAAATCTGATAAGTTCATTTTTTGTAATGCATAACGAATCGAAGAAAAAATTCCTTTTTGTGAATTGATAATGGTACCATCCAAATCAAAAAACAGATGATTTTGTTTCAAACCAACACATCCTTTACTTTCTATTACTATTTAGTGTACTCCAAAGTAACAGACTATGGTAATTTTTTTTCAATTGAAATTCATTCAAAAAAGTGGGGTATATAATTTAAGTGGATAAGCCTTTCCATATTTTAATAAGTAATTAAAGCATATTAATTGCTGAAAATACGTTTAATCGCTATACTTACTTTTAGTAAGGATACTATTTGACCAATTTGGAGGAATTAAAATGGATACACAAATTAGAGGGCTTCACCACGTTACTGCAATGACTTCAAGCGCTGAAAAAATCTATCGCTTTTTTACTGATATCTTAGGACTGCGTCTAATTAAAAAGACAGTAAATCAAGATGATATCGAAACTTATCATCTATATTTCACAGACGACTTAGGTTCTGCCGGAACAGATATGACATTTTTTGACTTTCCAGGTATTCCAAAAGGTACGAAAGGTACAAATACAATTTCTCGTACTTCATTTCGTGTCAAAGATGATGCTGCTTTGACCTACTGGACATCTCGTTTTGATGATCACAAAGTCGAACATGGCGAAATTAAAGAACGCTTTGGTAAGAAGTATATGGAATTTGAAGATTTTGATAATCAACGCTATCAATTGATTTCTGACCAAAATAACCAAGGCGTTGCCGGTGGTACACCTTGGAAAAACAGCAATGTGCCAAGTGAGCATGCGCTAATTGGCTTAGGGCCTGCTTTTGTTACAATTGAAAATTTTGAACACATGAATTTAGTTCTAACAAATGTTTTAGGTTTTAAAGAAACAGCAAATGATGAAGACTTTCATTTATTTGAAATTGGTGAAGGGGGTAACGGTGCCAGCATTATTGTAGAACACCGCGATGATATCCCTCGAGCTACAGAAGGTTTTGGTAATGTGCACCACTTAGCATTACGCGTTGCGGATAAAGAAGCTTTGGAATGGTGGATTGGTCGCATTAATGAGTTGGAATTTCCAAATTCAGGGTTCACAGAACGTTTTTACTTTGCCTCTGAATACTTCATGGCTGCACCAAATGTCTTATTTGAACTTGCAACAGATGGTCCTGGCTTTTTAGAAGACGAAACTTATGAAACCGCCGGCGAAATTTTATCTTTACCACCTTTCTTGGAACCCAAACGACAAGAAATTGAAGATTATGTACGCCCATTTGACACAAGTGATGCCAATACTAAACGTGCGTAAGAATAAAATCATCCCGATTTTTAATTCAATTCATTTAAAATAAGTAAGATAATTACCCGAACACAACGCTATCGTTTTACTGTTGTCTATAAATTGATATGATAAAAATAGACAGCAAATAGGTAGCACAATTGACGTTCGGGTATTATTGTATTCTTATTTTTAAGGAGGCTCATTTATGATCCATTTTTCAGCCGATAAATTGGCACCAAAACAAAATTACAAATTTTTAACAGGCGCAGTTGCCCCGCGACCAATTGCTTGGATTACAACCAAAAGTAGTGAAAATGATGTCGTTAATCTGGCGCCATTTAGTTTTTTCACAGTAGTCTCTAGTGACTTACCTTATGTTTTGATTGCAACTACCCGAAAAAATGGCCAAAAAAAAGATACTGCCAGAAACCTGAGTCAGACAAAAGAAGGGGTCATTCATGTCGTAGATGAAAATATTTTACATCAAATGAATGAAACGGCCGCTAGTCTAAAGCCTGATGAAAGTGAACTTTCTTTAATCGATATGCCAACAGTTAAAAGTCGCAGTGTTGCCACTCCTGGACTTATCGACCCATTAATTCGCTTAGAAGTTAAGTTACAACACGAAATCCCTTTAAAAGATGATCAAGGCGTGATAATCTCTGATTTATTTATTTTAAAAGTTTTGGATTATTATTTTGCTGAAAGTGTTTTCGACTTAGATAAAGAATATATTCTCAATGAAAAGTTGCGACCAGTCGCGCGATTAGCTGGGAATAATTACGCTTTGTTTGGAGATATCTTAACCATGGTACGCCCACAATAAAAAGCAGACCTATCTATTTTAAAAGATAGGTCTGCTTTTTATTGCCTTTACTAATACCAATCAAATAGTAAAAATTACGTTACAGCAATTTTTTTGTGTCCTATTAAAATTTCAATAATTGTTTAATACTATGAATGATTACTCTTCTCGTATTTGTGCTAAGTAGCAGGCTGCAGCTTCATGAAGTACGGACGTAAAACTTGGCGACATTGGAAAAAAAGATGTGTTATTACTATATAGCTCTTCCATTTTCCAGCCACTTCTAATAACAATTTCCAACAGATCTAGTAACGTCTGGATGTTTTTTTCACTTACTATTTGTACACCCACTATTCTATCCTTAAAATCCACATGCAATGAAATTTGTATTTTTTCAAACGAAGAGAGATTTCCAACCCTAATCGTCTTATAGGCAATATTCGACTGTTCAAGTTTTTCTTTCGTTAAGCCCACTGAACCAAAATATAATCCAAAAAGTTGCGTTGTAGAAATATTAAGTTGTTTTGGCATAACAGTTTTTTTCCCAACTATATTTAACGCTGCAATCCTAGCCGTTTGTCGTGCCTCGGTAATTAGCGATAGTCTTGTCTTATTCTTAGTCAGTAAATTCGGTAATGCAATAAGATCCCCGATAGCATATACTTGCGGTTGATTGGTTTGAAGATACTGATTAACTTCTACTGTTTTGTCTTGCGAAATTCTTAAACCATTCCAATATAGTTCACTATTAGGCCTTGAATTATTCGCCATTATTAAAACATCACAAGCAACAGAACCCTCCAAAAGTTGTAAGTTAAGCCTGTTATTTTCTTCATTTATATCCATAATTTGATTTTCTAAAAAAAGAGAAGTACCGTAATTAGTAAATTTATGCTTAATACAATCACTTATTTCTTGATCGTAATACTCTTGTATCAAGTTTTTGGTAGGCCCAATGATAGATACTTGCTTGTTCAATTGGGTTAATACTTCCCCTAATTCTACCCCAACATAACCTGTCCCTGAAATCGCAATAGTATTAGCATTTTCTAACACTTTCAAAACATCTAGAGATTCTGAAAATGATTTATAACTATAAATATTTTTTACATTCATGTATTGTCGCGGCAAGTACTGTTTAGAACCGGTCGCAAGAACTAAATTAGTATAGTCCCCTTCTTGTAAACCTTTGCCATTAGTATAACGAATAGTTTTTTTATCCCAATTAATCTCAACAACTTCATAACCAAAAAAAGACTTAACCCCAATTTTATCTAAATCGACTAAGGGGGCGATTGCGTCAGATAAATCGTGGATTTTATTTTTTAAAACTAAGTTAATACCACTAGCAATAAAGGGTACATTTTTTTCCTTTTCAATTAAAACAACCTCATGATCCGGGTCAAATCGTTTAATTTCACTTGCTACCATCTGTCCACTATGGGAGGCACCGATAACTACTGTTTTTTTCATTTCGCTACGCTCCTTTTGTCTCAATCGACTTCATTTTACTTCATTTTTTTTATTTTTTCTAATATTATATAAATGTACTAATTTTCCACTGGCATTTTTAAAGCTATGAAATCATTGATCGTATTACCAAGGGGGTGTTACTTTGCTAAAAAGAGAGTTATTAGAAAAACCATATGATTTTATGAACGACATTCTGGTTTATTTGTACAATAATGGTGGTATTTGCACCAAAGATGAACTCTGTAAAAATTTGGTAATTACACCAAATACATTGACAGAGTATCTGGCATTATTAGCTGATTTTGTCGTAGAAAATGGTTTCTCTAATAGTATTGAAATAATCGAAGAACAGCAAACTCTCACTTTTAAAAAAGATCCCACCTTCCCGCTAAAAGTGTGCTTTCTAAAATTTTTAGAACACTCAACAAAATTTCAAATAGTGAAGTGGCTTTTTGACAATGGATCCATCAACGGACCAGTTTTTCAAGATCAATTTAATATTAGCTCCGCAACTTACTATAGACGGATTGCCGAACTAAACGAACTTTTGGAAGAATTCCAAATAACCATTAAACGAGGAAAAATAACCGGCAGTGAAAATCAAATTCGTTATTTTTTTTATAGCTATTATTGGTTTTTAAAAGAAAACAAAAGCGAGTTCAGTAAAGAAGTCAATCAAATGTATGGTCCCCTTATCCAAGACCTCAAAGAACAACTAGACGTAACCTTTGACCAGATGGAAGAACTTCAAATTAAACTATGGATGAAAATATCTTTTACCCGCTTTAATCAAACACGTGATTACAGTTTTCCAAAAGATTTTGAACAAAAGGATCGTCCGCTTTTTGATATTATAAATAGTATTTTATTTCAATATATGAAAAACTATGATCGCCCTTATACACTTCATGAAGGTCTAATGTTTTACGATTTCTTCTGTAGTACGCGAAATTTTTCAGTTTACTCGCCATTTGCTTTTCGACTGGCAAAACAGCAACGAGAAGAAAAAACTTACTTAGATTATCAAAATCAACAAATTTTAAGTTACTTGTGTCGTATTGGCTATATTGAAAGTGAAGCTTTCCCAAAAAGGCACCGCATCTTGTCCCATTATCTCTATCAATACCATTCACAACTTTATTATTTTAATGGTTTTGTGCTTAATTTCGATTCTTGGGGAATTTTTTTAACAGCCCAAAATTTAAGAACACCTACAGATTCCAAAGATGTCCACGACTTTATGGATTTTTGTCAAAACCAGTTTTATCCTGATGACCCACTTCAACGTTATAGAAGTATTTTATCTGAAATAAACTACTCTTCAATCTTAAACATTGCGCAAGATCTATCAAATAAACGTATTTTGATTTCTGTTCACCATAGTGTTAATCCATTTTTAGCATCCCTTACGATTCAAATTTTAAAAAATACATTAGGAAATAAATATGAGCTGGATTTAGTTCTGTATGAAGAAGATACTCCCGGTGATATACTGCTCTCAAATATATATCTTGAGTCTTTTCGAACAAGGGAAAGCTATTACTATGTTTTTTCTGACTGCTGCAATAAATATGATGTCGCAGAAATAGAAACTTTGATTCAACAGGTAATTTCTGAACGTTTTGCCCAAAAAAATCCTTATTCTTAAATAATTATTATCAATAAAATGATTTACCCAGCTCTAAAAATCGTGCATGGGGTAAATTTTTTATTGATACTTTTTGATATAATATTTCGCAATACATCCATTGCTCTATCCCATATTAAACTAGTTTTAATTAGAGGCTAACTTATTACCCGTTAATAAAATCTCTCAGTCAACCTTATCCATTTTAAAAAAATTTTTATCGTAGTATGATGAAATTAACAATACAAAGGGGGTTATTTTATGGCATGGGACATGTTGGACTATCCGGCATCACTGAAAAATTTGGAGCCCTTAGTAAAAAAGAAGACAATTGAAATTGCTAATGCGTTACTAGCAGACGGCTATCCTGAAGATCGCGCGATTCCGATTGCCACGAGTCAAGCAGAAAAATGGTATGCCGCTGCCGATGAAAAAGAAAAAGCCGAATTTAAACAAGCAGCCGACCCGCAAAAAAATGATTTTCACAAGAAAGATGACAATGCACCAAAATTATTAACCGCTGATGTACTAGTAAAATATAGGAATGATGTTTGGGAAGTACTATCAGTAGGTGCTAAACGTGCCAGTGATACGTATTCACACAAAGAAGAGGCGATTAAACGGGGCAAAGAAATTGCTACTAATAAACAGTCAACTCTATGTATTTATAAAAAGGACGGCACTTTACAGGCTACCCACAATTACAAAGAATAGCACCTATCCTCCAAAATCTTGCGTAAGGCTTTGGAGGATTTTTAATTGTTAATTTTTTTATCGAGCCTATTTAACAATTACACTGATATTGCTAGAAAAAACGATTTTATCCAGATTACATCTACCGCCCACAAATTTAACTCATGTATGTAATAGCAAAAAAAATAAAGACTAGTAGTTTATCTAAGCCAATAATTAAAGTCGCTGAATAATGTACTGCAGGCAAAGTCTTTTTCAAATCATGGGGCTACTTTTTTTACAAGGATAACCCTAAAGAATCTTAGCTTTACTGCTAAAAAACCTGCCCTACTCCCCTTATAAACCAAAGAGAGCCTGACAGGTTCTTAAGCATAAAAGCTAATTGGCTTTTATATAGTGTTTTTTTAGTTCCAGTAAGTTGCTTTCCAAAATTGTTAAGTCTTGCGTTACTTTTAGCAAAAGGATACTTCCTTGAATTTGTGCAATAACTTTTTGTGCCGCTATTTTAGCGGCGGCTAAATCAATTGAACGTAATACTTTGATTTTGTTTGCCAAAGCCACAAGCCATTGTTGCATAAAATCATTTAGTAAAATTCGAAAATCTTCATCTTCTAAGGACAACTCTACGATAAGATTTCCCATCGGACAGCCATAATAGTGTTGTTGTTGTTGATGGAAGGAAAAAATCCAAGTGAGCATTTCAGCAAAATCCTTTTCCGGCTGCGAGCTGGGGCTAAAATACCTTCAAACAATTCTTTTTGCCAAATGGCAATATTTTCTTTAATAACTGCTAGTCCGATACTTTTTTTCGAATCAAAATAATAATAAAGTTGCCCTTTGCCAGCATTTGCAGCCAGTAGAATATCGCGAATGGAGGTATTGTTATAGCCTTGTCGATAGATTAGCTCCCGGGCTGCAGCAATTAGTTTTTCTTTTGTGCTCAAAGTAATAATTCTCCTTATGAGTGTTCCTTTTCACGAATGCTATACCCAATTTTTCAAAGTAAATTTAATTTGTTTACTTCAAAACATCATTTAACGCTTCACTCATGGTTGGATGTGAATAAATATGATCACGCAATAATGTGTAAGGCAGTTTGCCCTTCATTGCTAAGGCGATCAAATTAATGACTTCGTGGGATTCTTCAGCATAAATACTTGCACCTAATATTTGGTTAGTCTCAGGATCAACCAGAACTTTAAAAATACCTTTTGGATCTTCTAAAACTTGTGCTTTAGGAACTCCAGCAGACATGAATTTGAATAATTTATACGCAATGCCCTTTTTTCTAGCCTCTTTTTCAGTTAAGCCAACATTAGACAACGGTGGCGTAATAAAGACACTATAAGGAACAACTTCACGATCAGAGACTCGGCGCTTTTTCTCTCCAATCAATTGATCCAAAATAATCCGATAATCATCTAAGGAAATATAAGTAAATTGCAAGCCGCCTTTAACATCCCCAATTGCCCAAACATCTTTTGCTGTTGTCTGCAGTAGATCATTGACGACAATAGCACCACGATCATCGACTGAAATTGTTGTGTTTTCCAAACCTAGTTCTGCAGTATTTGGTTTTCGACCAGTTGCAGCTAAAACTTTATCCGCAACAACTTTTTTCATCTCGCCATTTTCTGTGAAGCTAATTTCAACGGTAGCATCTTTGTCTACTACTTGATCGACCGTTACACCTAAGTGAAACTCAATGCCTGCGTTCGTTAAATCACGATAGATCATTTCTGAGATATCGTCATCTTCGCGCGGAATAAATTCAGTATGCGCATCTAAAACGATAACTTTACTACCATAACTAGCAAACATTGAAGCAAACTCTAAACCGATATAACCAGCCCCAATAATGACCAATGTTTCTGGTAATTTTTCCTGATCCATTGCGCTGGTGGAATCAAGCAAGTATTTACTTTGTGCCAACCCAACAATAGGCAAAATAATCGGCAACGCACCGGTATTAATGAAGATTTTTTCCCCTTCAACCTGCATTTTTGTGCCATCTGGTAAAGTGACTTCTAAAATGTGGTCTGAAATAAAACGCGCCATGCCATCTAGCACTACGCCTGTGACTTCATCAGCAATCATACGATAATTTTTATTACGTAACATTTTCGTTAGTTTTTCTTTATGTTCCACAGCAGTGACGAAATCCATCTTCTTTTCGCCATTTAAAATAAGTGATTTTGACGGAATACACCCGATATTAATACACGTTCCACCATACATTCGTTGTGATTTTTCAATAACTAAAACCGATTGTCCTTTTGCAGCTAACGTTTTTGCCAGTGTTTTACCACCTTTTCCAAAGCCAATAATAATATTTTCATATTTTTCCATAGCGCGCCTCCAATAATTTTTTGTACCAATCGGTAGATATATTTTGATTATAGTTGTCCTTTTACGCAGATGTAAAATGATTGAATTGTGAAATATCCATTTAATAAACTAAATTTTCATTTGGCGCGAGGTTTATAACAAGACCGCGCACTAACAAATAAGATGCTTTTCTATTTTTCTACTATGCTTAGGCTACGCGCAAATTTCCAATCATAGCTAAGCCTCACCAAATGAAGTATTGGACTTTTGGGCATCATTTCCGATTTTTTTACATGCTTACTTTTCTTTATGCTTTTCGATGAGCAATTATTAGTTCGCCTAATTTCAAAATAAGGTTCAACTGAAATTCAAGAGCAAATAAAAAACTTAATTAAAAAAATTCCTGACAAAATAATCCTGACAACAAAAATACTAAGCTTACAAGTTAGCCAACTGATGGTAAGCTTCCTTGTAATCTTAGTATCTTTTTATTATTTTTATAGTATGAATCAGTCTAGAATAGCTTTCAAATGAACTTTCGATTTCAAGAAAAATAGACCCGTCATTATCGGTACTACCTAATGACGGGTCCTCTTTATCAATTTTTCTACTACTTTCTTCTATTATAAATTCCCAATCCTTTAAGAAAATTACGCATATATTTATCGCCACAAGGCTTAAAGTTCCGTTGTCCTTCTTTTCGTAAAAAAGCGCCGATTTCTCCTTTTGACGGGTAAAGCTCAACCTCCGCAAAAATAGCTAAGATATCTTCAGTCGTCATTAAAAGTGCGATTTTCAACTTTTTCAGTAAGACATTATTGATATGTTTAATTTCCTTACTCTTTTGTGGTGTGTCTGCTGTTGCCGGTTTATCTTTTTGCGGACCCCGGGCTAAAAGAATCAAGCCGTTTAAGAAAGTATCAAAAACTTGATTATTGATGGCTTTTTCGTAGACATTTTTTTCTGCATTGTCTTCGTGTTTTTCTTGAATTTTTGTCAGCATCGCCCGGGCTTCTTCTTTGGTCACAGGGTGCTCACCGAGTTCAAAAGCTTTAATTAAATCAGCATCTTTAAGGTCGATTGCATAACGCAACCGTAATAATCGATCGTTATTGTTCATTGGTTCCTCCAAATTATTTTCTACGTTACCTCAAGAAATAAAACAGCACGTATTACCAGCAGCGCTAAAATGCGGCATCTACAAGGCTATCCATAATTCTCATAAGTCTTCATAACTATAGCACACTTGCACGCGCTTAGTTTTTGCAAATAATTATGTTTTAGGTGATTTTTAGCATCCCGAAATCTAGTGAAACAAAATCTTTATACGTACATTTCCCAAAAGATAATTTTTATCGTTGACCTTCATTCATTAAGAAAAAAATTTTACTTTTTAAATGTTTAAATCCCGTCTAATAATTTCTAGTCCGACAATCGCTACTAAATAATTTCAATATTAGTCTCTATTTTGTCTACATTCAAATTAAAGTTTTGCAGCAGTTGGGCTAAAAACTCAAGTGGAAAATCAGAATCTAGCTGTTCTGAGTCGACACGAATAGAGTTACCATCTTGATAATCTACTGTGAGAATGGCAACTTCTGTTATCTTCCTCTTACTATTTCCCTTTCTTTCAACGCTATATGCTACATCCACTATTCCTTCGTATGGTATTTTTACAGAATTCTCAAGCATTCCCCGCACAAAGACTTCGGTACCTGTGAATACCGCTCCCGTTTTTCCTTTTTTAAAAAGGGCCGTATTCATGATCCCAAGAATTAATGCGGGATTAGTATCTCTAGCTATTGTTTTTGATGCTGTAAGTAATGTTTTTTCAGCAATATTCGGTATGATACTAGTCTCTTCAATCCCCGATTTGGCTAAAGTTCTTTTAATGTAGACATCAGAAGAAACTTTGGTTACTGCTACCCCAGGAAATGTTGCTTTTTCATTTTGAGTCAGAATTTTGTAACCACACTCTGGACAAAATTTTGCCCCCGCTATCACCTTACTCCCACATTCTGGACAATATTTCATATAAAAACACCTCGTTTTCCTAGTTGTATTTTAATCTCATTGTATCAAGTAAGCGAAGTCATTACTACTCAAAACACTATTTTATCAGCTCCTGAACGTCTCGTTATTCTTCAATAAAAAAGTTCAGGACCACACTTTAAAATGTAATCCTGAACTTTCGCAAATGAAATATCGGTTGTTTTCACAGCAGATTTTTTATTATTATCTTTTCGTTTATAAACAATCATGCATAACTTCTTTTTTAATAAAATCCATTTATCTCCGTGTTAAATTACGCAAGCCCTGCTACCTTAGCGATGCTGCCATTTTCTAAATAAAATTCCTCATTACAGGATTTAAATAGCCTCATTTATGATACGGCTCCCCATTATTAATCCGAAAAGCACGATATATTTGCTCCACTAAAATTAAACGCATCAACTGATGAGGATAGGTCATTTTGCCAAAGGAAATTTGCGTGTCACTTCGCTTTATAACCGCTGGGCTTAGGCCCAAAGAGCCACCAATTACAAAAACAAAACTGCTTTTCCCTTGGACCATCAATTGTGAAATTTGTTTGGCAAATGCTTCGCTAGTTGGATTTACACCTTCAATTGCTAGTGCAAAAACATAGTCTTGTTCTCTAATTTTAGCTAAGATCCGTTCGCCTTCTTTTTCTTTGACTTGCATCATTTGCGCATCACTTAAGTTTTCGGGTGCTTTTTCATCGGGCACTTCAATTAATTCAATTTTTGTATAGCCTCCTAGACGTTTCATGTATTCCTGAATGCCCTGGACCAAATATTTTTCTTTTAATTTACCGACTGCAATAATTCTGATTTGCATGTTTTACCTCTTTTCCCCAAGTGTTAATAAGTCTGTTTTAGTTTACCACAAAGTTTTACACACGCGTTTTTCTTTTCGCCAAATATTTATTACGCAAAAACGCCGGATTGCCCCCACTAAACCCATGCAAACATACGTTTCAACACTTTTATCCACATTGTTCACAAGTCTGTGGATAACTAATCCCCAAGTACTCTTAAAACGAGATAACAGCCGTTTGAAACACTAAAAGATAAATTTTCGCCATTTGTGAAATATTTCATACCAACTTCTTCATATTTTTTTCAAAGTCTATAATTAGACTAAACTCAGCAATAAATCATATACTATAATTATAAGAATTCCACATTAAGGGGGAAATGGACATGCAAAGAAAAAAATCAAAAGGCACACTTAGCCGCTTTTTAGTCGGACTATTGGGTGGTGTCTTAGGTGCTGTATTAGTAGGTGGTGGTTATCTACTGGCCACTGGCGCAGATTTACAACCGAATAATACTGCCACCGAACAAACGACTACTGCAAGTGGCGACACAAAAGTCTCGAACGTCAAGGTCAATGCCGAGACAGATATAACCTCAGCTGTTAATAAGGTTCAAGATGCGGTCGTCTCTGTCATTAACTTACAAAAGCAACAAGCCTCATCAGATAATCCTTTTGGTGATCTTTTTGGTCAAGGGCGCTCTGAGTCTGAATCAGAAAGTGATAGCGAATCTGGTGGTTTACAAGCTGTCGGCGAAGGTAGCGGCGTCATTTACAAAAAAGATGGCAAAACAGCTTATGTGGTTACCAACAATCACGTTGTTGAAGGACAAGATGGCTTGGAAGTTGTTTTAAAAAATGGTGAAAAAATCAAGGCTGAATTAGTTGGAACCGATAGTTATACTGACTTAGCTGTTTTAAAAATTAATAGTGATAAAGTTGACAAAACAGCTACTTTTGGTGATTCATCTGCGTTAAAAGTTGGCGAACCTGCAATCGCGATTGGTTCACCACTAGGTTCACAATATGCAAACTCCGTAACATCTGGGATTATTTCTTCATTGAATCGCCAAGTGTCAGATTCTCAAACAGGTGTCAATATTAGTGCGATTCAAACCGATGCGGCAATTAATCCAGGTAACTCAGGTGGTCCTTTAGTAAATATCGCCGGTCAAGTAATCGGGATTAACTCAAGTAAAATCGCTTCAACAAATTCTTCAAGCTCTGATATTAGTGTCGAAGGGATGGGCTTTGCCATTCCAAGTAACGATGTAGTCTCCATTATCAATCAACTTGAGAAAAATGGTAAAGTTATTCGTCCAGCACTTGGTATTACGATGGTTGACTTATCTGCTGTAACGTCACAACAACAAGAACAAATCTTGAAAGTACCAAATACTGTTAAAAATGGTGTCGTTATCACTTCTGTTCAAAATGCTACTCCTGCAGAACAAGCTGGCTTAAAACAATACGATGTCATCACAAAAATCGATGGCAAAGAGGTTGACTCAAGTTCTGATTTACAATCAGCGTTGTATAAGAAAAAAGTTGGCGACTCCATTGAAATTACTTACTATCGTGGTAGTAAAGAACACACAACAAAAGTTTCGCTAACCATCGATCAATCTGCTTTAAAGCAAAATAACTAATTCAAACAGGAATCCCCCGTAGCGAGTGGCTGCGGGGGGTTTAGTTTTTTTCTAAAACAATCTTTTCAGCAAAAAGGAGCTTCTCACCAAAATGTGAAAAGCTCCTTTTTACTTTTAAGCTAGTTTAAATTCGCTGCCAACAACAGCATCTTGCCCTAATTCTAAGATACCTTTTTTCTGTGGTGCATTGGGTAATGCCAATTCGCTAGCAGAACAGATCATGCCATAGCTTTCTACCCCCCGTAATACACCAGGCCAAATTAGCATTCCATCAGGCATCATGGTACCAGGTTTAGCAACTACAACTTTCAGCCCTTCGCGAATATTGGCTGCACCGCAGACAATTTGCAAGACTTCCCCATCATCAACCTTAGTTTCTGTAATCGATAGGTGATCGCTATCTGGATGTGGTACACAACTTTCGACAAAACCAACAACAAAATGTGGTTTGTGATCATAAGGTAGCTTTTCACTAAAACCAGAAATTGCTAATTTTTCATTTAGAAGATCAATTTGGTCATCTGTTAGTGAAATGGCCCCATTGCCAGTTAAAGCTAAAAATTCAGAAACGTGGAAAAAATTCCAACCGACAATTGTACCTGCGCTATTTTTAATTTGCGCAATATTGAATTTTCGTTCAACAGTTTGTTCTAATCCCTTGTCGTCAGCCATCATTACTAATAAAGTATCGCCAACATGGGCTTTGTTGTATGCAAAAATCACAACGTTTCCTCCTCAAAATAACTCTTTAAAAAAATTGTAGCCAATCGTCTTAACTACCGCTAGCTATCTTACCAAAAAAGAAGGGAGCCGTCATGCTTTTTCGTTTTTTTCTTCATAAGTTACGACTAAAACATCACATGGAGCTTCTCGGATAACAAAACTTGCTACACTGCCAGTCATAAAACGTTCCACTGCATTCAAACCTGATTGTCCCACCATCACCAAATCAATCGCATATTTTTCTGGTAATTGTTGGGCCATTGCACTTTTGGCTGAACCATAAGCAATAATACCTTCGATATTGGTAAAGTCAACGGATTTCCCATATTCCTTACATTCTTCGATCAACAACTTGGCGGTATTGGTTTCTTGATCAACAATATTTTGATTTAAAGAACTATAGCCCATTAAGACTGGTACATTTTGTTGAATGACATTAGCAACATAAACTTTACCGTTATTACGCCGCGCAACTTCCACTGCTTTTTGAAAAGCTTGGGTTGCTTGTTCTGAACCGTCAATACCGACTAAAATATTTTGATACGCCTGTCCACTCATGATAATCTCCCCTTTTTATGCTTGTGGTAAGCTGTTTAGAAATTCTTCAATTTCTCCTTTGGTTTTACGATCTTTATTTACTAGGCGCCCCAATTCTTTACCGTCTTTAACGGCTACTAAACTGGGAATGCCAAAGATATTCCATTTTGCAGCAACATCAATGTATTCATCACGATCGACTTCAATAAATTTAAATTGGGGAAAATCCGCCTCAATTTCTGGTAACGCTGGCTTAATAAAACGGCAATCACCGCACCAATCAGCAGTGAAGAAAAAGACGTTTTGTCCCTTATCTACATAGGTTGCTAATTCTTCTAAATTCTTTGGAATAATCATAATATCTCCTTTTTACATTTTACATAGTCTAAATAATGCTGCTAATCAAAAGTAACTTCTTATTATAGCGTTATAGCAAACTTTTCGTTAACTACTACCGGTTATTTGCCGTCAACAATTGTAGCTACTGTACTTTTATCTAGTCCTTTTAATGTTTGAATTAACATTTCACGGGCCGCTTCAAAATCGGCAATACTAAACATTGTTTGGTGCGTATGAATGTAACGACCGCAAACGCCGATAACTGTACTAGGAACACCTTCATTTGTTGTATGGGCTGCCCCAGCGTCTGTTCCACCTTTTGAAACAAAGTATTGATAAGGAATATTGTGGGTCGTAGCGGTATCTAATAAATATTCTTTCAAGCGAGGTAACATAATTAAACCTGGATCATAAATACGCATTAACGTCCCTTCACCCAAGTGACCGAATGTTCCATTTTTTGTAACGGTGTCATCTGCCGCAGAACAGTCTACCGCAAAGAACAAATCTGGTTTAAATTTAGAAACAGAAGGTTTTGAACCTCTTAAACCGACTTCTTCTTGCACATTGGCACCAGCAATTAAAGTATGACCTAGTTTTTCATTTTGCAAAGCTTCCAATGCTTCTAAAACAAGTGTACAGCCGTAGCGGTTGTCCCATGCTTTACTAATAATATTTTTACCGTTGGCAGTTTTAATCGTTTCAACTTGCGGTACAATTGTGTCCCCTGGTAAAACGCCATATTCTAAAGCTTCTTCTTTTGAAGCAAAACCAGCATCAAATAAAATACTGTCGACTGAAACATTTTGTTGTCCGCTCGTTCCTCTTAATAAATGTGGCGGAACAGAGCTAGAGATACATGGATAGTTGTGGCCTGTTGCCGTCTTTAAAGTAAAACGTTGTGCTGAAACAACGTAAGGATTCCAACCACCTAATGGAACAACTTTAAATAAGCCAGTTGCCGTAATTTCTGTCAACATGAACCCGACTTCATCCATATGGGCTGCCACCATTACCCGTGGTGCATCTTCATCTTCGTTGTGGCGGATACCAAAAAGTCCGCCTAAACCATCTTGTTGCACTTCATCCACAAGAGGTGTCATTTTTTCTTTCATGTAGGCTCTGACTTCATGTTCAAAGCCACTTGTTCCTTGTAGTTCTGTTAGTTCTTTAATGCGTGCAAATGTTTTTTCTTCCATCTATTTACGCCCGGAGGCTAACCCTTCTTTCATAAAAAATCTTTACGTGCCTATTATAGCATAACAAATCCTAAGCAAAATCCATTCGTTTCGAAAGTAGTTTTTTCTATGTATTTTTTTACTTTGTGATAAAATGAAAGTGGATAATGAAAGAAGATACGCTCTGGAAATTAACAACCGAAATTACTGGATGAAAAAGTATAGGAGGGCGCCGAATGAACAACGAAAATGAATTTTCATATTTTAAAGGCGGACTGGCGCTGGGAATGGGTGTTGGTCTAGTTGGCGGGATGGCTTCTGCCTTTTGGCTGCAAAAAAAAAGAACATTGCGCGCAGATGATGTGTTGCAAATCGTAAAAGAAGAGTTTTTAAAAGAAGGTCCAATCGAAGGTTCTTGGATTAACTTCGAGAAACAACCTTTACGAAAGTTCGCCATTCATTCAGAAGGCTACGAAGGTGGCATTACACGTTTAGAAGACGAGCAGTTAGTGACCTATGAATTTTTGGCCGATGCAAAAACCGGAACGGTCTTAGATGTTCAACGCGTGAAAATTAGCGACTAATAATCATTGGGTGCATTTTGCCCAACTAAAAAAACGACTACGTATGCCTGTGGGCACTGTAGTCGTTTTTATTTTGTTTCCCGTTTAAATGTGGAGTGTGCTTTATTTTGCTATTAAAGATTGCAACAATGTTTTTATATCTAATTGTAAAGCATACTCGACATTTTTATTGGTATGGCTTCTGTAAGCTTTGGCGCCACTTTCAAACATCGCAAACAAATCATCCCCATCTGCTGTAATTTGCTCCAAATAAGGTGGAAAATCTAAAATCAATTTAGCAGAGGCTGGGCTAAAACCACCGACTGTATCTTGCAAGTCAAAAACATACAGTTTACTATTGTGACTGCCAAAAGATTGGGACATCAGCATATAATTTTTCCAATAGGTAATCCCTTGAATTTTTTTCAAGATTTTCTCTGTATCCTCTGTTTGTAAATTATCTACTGAACCTAAATCATTTAAATTTTGTGTTTTACTAACAACAGAAATCAGATCCCCATTAGGAGCAAAAGGAAATAGCCCTAATTTACCTTGCTGATGATTGGAAAAATAGCCTACGACTAAAAACGGATCCAAATAGGCTAAAAGTGAAGCTTTAGGGATATCGCCTACTGGGATGACGGTATCATATTTGATGGGCCGCAGACTAAGATTAGCGTCATAAGCTGTCATCGTTTCTTTTAACAATAAAGACAGACTAGCATGTTTTTTTGTTTCAGTAGCCAGCCAAAGCTGTTGCTCTTTGGCGCGATAAACTAAGCCCCCTAAGTGTGGTTTACCTGGCACAATAATCGTCTGTACCCAATCTTTGGTTGCGCGATCTAAAACTTGTACCACAGAATGATGTTCATGCAAGTGGCAATATTCACTGATATAAATTTCAGTGCCGCTGACCGCAATTCCTTGGGGCGTTAGATCATGACAAGTTTCTTTCTTCCCTGTTTTTAAATTAATACTCTCACCTGTAAACAAGCCAGGAATAGGATACATTTTTTCTTTTTCATCTTTTTGTTTGGTTAAAGCTTGAAAGACAGCAGGATAAGCTTCGATAATTTTCAATTGCTGTGTTTTGGTCCGCTGCGTGTTCAGTAGCGCTGACTCTTCTTGATGATACTTTGTATACCAAACCCCACCTAGTAATACTAGCAACACAATTCCTAAAATAAACCAGCTACGCTTTTTCATCTAATCCTCCTTTCCCGACAAAATTCATAAATAAAAGAAAAACACCCGAACAAAAATAATTTGCGCAAATTCAAACGCAATAAAATGCAGCTTTACTTAAAAAGTATATCTTCTTTTTGTCCCAGTGTTTTCAAACAAGCAGGCTAAGATTTTAACCTCTTAATTTTTAATTTTATTTTGCTAGGCGATAAATCGCATCGGCGTATATGGCTGTTGCTCGTAATAAATCGTCTAATGTCATAAATTCATTTGCTTGATGCATGGTATCCACATACCCTGGGAACATTGCCCCATAAGCTACGCCACGTTCTAACAAGCGGCCATAGGTGCCACCACCAATGATTTTTTCATGACCTTTTTCACCAGTGTGATCTTCGTAGACTGACAATAATGTCGCTACCAATGGATCATCTTCTGGTACGTAATGTGGTAACATATTGCGTTCGTTATGGGTAATAGAAGCACCTTGCATACCTAAATTACCATCAATTGAAATTTCCAAACCTTCTGCTGTGATACCTTTGGGATACCGGAAGTTCATGGCGATAAAATTATCAGCCTGGAAACCGTCAGTGCTTTCTTTAAAAGCAAACAAACCAGCATTCATCGTAAGTTTGCCCATTTTTTCATCTTCATAAGCTACGCCTAATTTTTCACCGTAGAAATCTTCATGAATAATCGTGCCTGCTACGTGTAAGAATTGTTTTGCTCCGCCACCAAATTTGAATTGGTCTAAGAATAATGCCAAGAAAGTTCCCGCATTTATCCCAGATTGTGGGCTAGCACCATGGGCACTTTTACCCACTAATTCCAATGAAGCTTCCACGCCTTCAACTGTAATTGTTCCTGTAACAGGATTTTTTTCTACAAAGTCATAGAACGCTTTTTCCATTTCTAGGGCTGCTTTGTCATTTGGCAGAATAACTTTGGCATTTGCTGAACCAGGAACCATGTTTTCTCTTAGCCCGGCAGCAAAACTCTTCAAGCGATATTCCCCTTCATTATTGCCATGGAAATGTGCCCCTAAGGTAATATTTCCCTTTTCACCATTAATAATTGGAAATTCAGCATCTGGTGAAAAGCCAAAATCTGGTTTTTCTTCGTGTTCAAAATAGTAATTCATATCGCCCCAGCCTGATTCTTCATCAGAACCAACAACAAAACGAATTTTTTTGCTCAATGGCAATCCTAAGTCACGAACAATTTTCATACCATAATAAGCTGCCATGCTTGGTCCTTTATCATCAGAAGAACCGCGGGCAAAAATTTTCCCGTCTTTTAATTCTGGTTCATAAGGATCTGTTTGCCAACCATCACCAGCTGGTACCACGTCCATATGGCCAAAGATACCAAGGGTTTCGTCCCCTTCACCAAATTCAATATGACCAGCATAGTTATCAACATTTTTAACTGTAAATCCGTCTCGTTCACCATAAGCCAGCATATGTTTTAAAGCATCTCGTGGTCCGGGGCCAAAGGGTGCATCCGCTGTTTTTTTGTTGTCATCTCTTTCACTGTTAATGCGAAGTAAGTCGAATAAGTCTTTTAACAAGTCGTCTTTTCTAGCTTCGACTTCTTTTTGCCAATTGATTTCCATCTGCATTTCCTCCTGACGATTACGCGACTTAGATTTAAATAGGTGCATTCAAAATCGTTTGTCTTCGTATAAAGCTTCGTTATTTTCCCAACCATCATACCACTTTTAAAGGCTTTTTGACAAAGGATGGCGATTGATTTTTGGTAAGGGGGAAAAGATTCGTTATAATGAACTAAAAGAAGATCTAACAAAAAAATTAATCCCAATAAATTTTTTACTATTCATTTTAAAATTCTAAGAAACTTATTGCATATTTCACGCAAAATTTTACTTACTTTTCATCATAGCAAGTAGGTTTTACAATTTTCAAACAACACTGCTTAAAAAGCTGTCAATAACTACCAAAGGAGTAAAAAATGGAGACTTTAACTGAAGAAATTTTAACGACCGTTATAAAAAAGCGACCTGCAATTTCCCATAAAGGAACTTTTGGTCGTGCAGTTTTAATTGGCGGCAATGCCCAGTACGGTGGCGCCATAATCATGAGTGCAGAAAGTTGTCTTAAAAGTGGAGCAGGTCTGGTAACAGTCATTACCGCAAAAGAAAATCACGCTCCTCTTCACGCCCGCTTACCTGAAGTCATGGTACTTGATTGGAACGAACCAAAAGCTCTGCGTACAATTATTGAAAGTGCTGATGTTCTCTTAATTGGCCCTGGTCTCGGATTAGAAGAACATAGTCTCGCTTTATTAAAATTTGTCTTGAGCCGACAAGAAAAACAGTGGCTAGTCATTGATGGATCGGCTATCAGTTTATTCGCCCATGAAAAATTAACGCTGCCTCACCCTGACAAGACTGTTTTCACCCCTCATCAAATGGAGTGGCAACGTCTAAGCGGGATTGCTATTGCAGATCAAAATGAAATAACCAATCACACCTATCAAAAAAAATTAGCTGCCACAATTGTTGTCAAAAGCCACCGTACAGAAATTTATACAAACAAAAAGAATTATCGGTGTCCTTTAGGTAATCCCGCCATGGCTACCGGTGGTACCGGTGACACATTAGCTGGCATTATTACAAGTTTTCTAGCACAATTTGCAGCAAAAGACGCTGCTGTTTGCGCCGCTGTTTATCTTCATAGCTACATTGGTGATTTGCTTTCTGCCAAAAATTACGTCGTTTTACCGACAACTATCAGTGCTGCTATCCCTCGGTACATGCACCATTTCAGTAATTAACTAATTTATTCGCTTCATTTTCCAATAAACAAAAAAAGACTGGACTAATAATAAAAAATACCGACCTCCAGAAGTTAGATTTTTGGTCTAACTTTTGGGGGTCGGTACAATTTGGTCTTATCTTTTTTATTTATACATCACAAAAAAAGATACTTCTGTACAATTCATTTATTACGACTACAATTCTTCCCAGCGCCAGTTTTCAACTTCTGGAATATCTACGCCATTAGCACGAATATAGTCGTGGTGATAATTCAGTGTATCTGTCATTTTTTGGACAAATTCAGCGCTTTTAGAACCATAAACTGCTCGTGCAGCATCTTGTGCAACATGGAAACGATCCATTTCAGAGAATACACGCATATCAAAGGGCGTTGTAATATCGCCATTTTCCCGATAGCCGTGGATGTGAAGATTACGATTTTCACGATCAAAGAAGATATCGCGAATCAAACCTTCATAACCGTGGAAGCAAAATACGATTGGCTTATCTTTGGTAAAATAACTGTTGAATTCTTCTGTCGTTAAGCCCCGCTTATCAACAGCTGGATGACGTAATTTCAACAAGTCAACAACATTGATAAAGCGAATCTTCAAGTCGGGAAATTCTTTGTGCAAAATCGTTATCGCTGCTAAAGCTTCCAAGTTTGGTTCAGTCCCTGCTGCGGCAATGACAACATCGGGACTTTCATCTCCATCTGTTGAGGCCCATTCAATAATCTTCAAGCCATCTTTCACCAATATTTCTGCTTCTTCCACCGAATAAAATTGCGGACGGGGATGTTTAGAAGACACGATTAAATTGATTTTTTCTGACGAGGCGAGTGTTTCTGCCATTACTGCCATTAAGGTATTGGTATCAGCTGGTAAATATTCCCGAATAAATTCCGGTTTTTTCTCAGCTAAATGCGTTAAAATTCCCGGATCTTGGTGGGTATAGCCATTGTGATCTTGTTGAAAGGCAGTCGAACTAGAAATCAAATTCAAAGAAGGATATTGTTTTCGCCAAGATTGTTCATGGGCTTTACGCATCCATTTGAAATGTTGGGTAATCATAGAGTCCACCACACGCAAGAAAGCTTCATAGGAGGCAAAAAATCCATGTCTTCCTGTTAATACATACCCTTCTAAGAATCCTTCACTTTGATGTTCTGACAATTGCGAGTCAATTACTCGTCCAACTGGTGCTAACCATTCGTCATATTTAGGCTTTTCTGGTTCCAACCATTGGCGATTTGTGACATCAAATATTTCATTTAAGCGATTCGATTTTGTTTCATCTGGACCAAAAATTCTAAAATTATGCGGGTTAGCTACGATTAAATCCCGCGCAAATTTACCAAATTCAATCATATCTTGGGCGGTTATTGCACCAGGGGTTGTCGTATCAATAGCATACTTATGCCAATCTGTTATTTTTAATGGTTGCGGATCAAGACCACCGTTTGTAATTGGATTGGCTGACATTCGTTTTTTTCCTTTGGGAGCTATTTTACGAATTTCAGCTTTAATTGTTCCATTTTCATCAAACAATTCTTCTGGGCGATATGATTTTAACCATGTAACCAGTGCCTTACTATGATCCATATGATTACCATCAACTGGGATAGGAACTTGGTGCGCCCGAAAACTGCCTTCGATTGCCTCACCATCCCATTCTTTTGGCCCGGTCCAGCCTTTTGGTGTGCGACAGATAATCATAGGCCAATGTGGCATGACCGCTTGTTCAGCTTTACCTTGACGCGCCTTTGTTTGGATCTCTTTAATTTTTTCGATGGCGTTATCCATGACTTTAGCCATTTGTGGATGTAGAGTTTCAGGATCATCGCCACTGATAAAAATAGGCGCCCAACCCATTCCTTCAAAATATTTTTGTAAGTCTTCATCTGTTTTTCGCGACAAAATTGTCGGATTAGAAATTTTAGCCCCATTTAGATGTAAAATTGGTAAGACAGCCCCATCATTAACTGGATTAATAAAGACATTTGAAAACCACGATGTTGCTAGCGGCCCTGTTTCTGCCTCTCCGTCTCCCACGACGGTAGCGGCAATAACTTCTGGATTATCTAAAATAGCGCCTGTTGCATGGGACAACGAATAACCTAACTCGCCACCTTCATGAATAGAACCTGGCGTTTCTGGTGCTGCATGAGAAGCAATCCCGCCTGGAAATGAGAAAATCTTGCACAGTCTTTTTAAACCAGCTTCATCCTGCGTAACTTCTGGATAAATTTCTGAATAACTTCCATCAATATAAGAATTTGAAACCATTACCTGACCGCCATGACCAGGACCTTCAATGTAGAACATATTCAAATCATACTTATTGATTACTCGATTTAAATGGGCGTAAATAAAATTTTGACCTGCAATTGTTCCCCAATGACCGATGGGGTGAACTTTAACATCTTTTTTGGTCAGTTCATCTTTAAGTAACGGATTGTCCTTTAAATATATTTGTGCAACTGAAATATAATTTGCCGTACGCCACCATGCATCAACTTTTGCTAAATAAGCTTTTGAATCATAATCTACTGTCATTGTTATGCTCCTTTTAATTAAGTTTTCTGCTAGATTTCTTTAGTAAAGATACGCTTATTACTTAAAAAGTACATCTCTTTTCTTGGCCTTTGTCAAAGCTGTTTACCATTTAATGGTACCACAATCCATTCATAAAGATGTTTTCAACGTCTTTATCACTTAAGTAAAAAACTCCCTTTACCAAGCCGATCAGTTAATACTGATAAATACTTGGATAAAAGGAGTTTTCTTTCTTATTTCAGTTTAGGCTTTAATTAAACTGTCCACCATTAGTTTTACATAACTGGTTAACCCATCTGGATTGATGTGGGTGCCATCTTCATAAAACCACTCACCATGGTTGATACTATAGTCATACCAATCAATGATTGTTAAGTTTTTATATTGCTTTGCCATTTTGGTCAAAGCTGCATTAACTGTGCCTTGTGTTCGAACAGTCGGGGCACGCATATTGATCCAGTAAACTTTGCGGTCTTTCCCCATTACATTCATAATGTCGCCAAATTGTTGGTCTGTAAATGGACTGTTGGTCCCAAGACCAATAATGACTGTGTCATGTAACAATTTATCATCTTTTAGTTTTTGCAGTAAATCTACGCTAGCATAGACCTGCCGATTAATTTCAGCGTCTACTACTGAATTCGGGAACATTTCGTTTAAACCTGCTGCTGCGCCTAACATGACCGAATCACCAAAGAAAGTAAATTTCGCCGCATCAGATTTTTTTACTTGTTGGTCTGTGACACCATATTTCTTGGCTAATTCTAAATGTTGTTCTGCTTGTTTTGCGGTGGCTTCTTTATCTTGACTTCCACTAGTTGAGCTTTCAGTTGTCTTTTCTTTTGCAGTTTTTTTCGATTCAGCGGCAATCTTGCGATTGGCTAAGATCTGTTCTTTCATTCTTTGTTGATTAGCATCCACGTGATTTACCGGCGCAATAACTAAACCCACCAGTGTAATTGCTAAAATGGCAATAGTTGGGATTAGCGCTGGTTTCTGGCGACTTAAGATTGGTTTTTTAAACCAGCCTTTGACTGTCTGCCAAGTTTTACTGTAGTCAAAGTTTTTTAATGGCTTTTCAAAGAACTGATACGATAGTTCACTCAAAAGCATAATTAAAAAGATTTCAACTATCGTGTGTAGCAAAACATTGTCTGCTAAGTTTTTTATTTTTGCTTCATAAAAAATCATGACCGGATATTGATACAAATAAATCCAATAACTCCGACTGCCAATGTAGCTAAAAATCGGATTGGTAAGCCATTTGTTTAAGCTGGCACCAGGATGTACCACGACGGCCAACAACAAAACACATAAGATACTGATTAAAAAGAAGCCGCCATAATACAAAAATTTACTTTGATCACTTAAGAAAAAGAAACTCAAAATCAAAAGGAGTAAAGAACCTAATCCCACCCCATTTAATAAGCGTTTGGCTTCACGAGGAATTTTTTCTTTTAAATGATTCGAAGGCCAAATGAATGCTAACGCACTACCTAACCAAATTCCAAAGACACGGGTATCCGTCCCATAGTACACCCGTGTTGGATCGCTACCAGGCTTAAATAAAATCGCCATCCAGATTGCCGAAGCAATAGCACCAATCACAATGGCAATAAAAATCTTCCCTCTTTTTTTCAAAAGCAACATCAATATAATAAATATAATGGGCCAAATTAAATAGTTTTGAGCCTCAACAGCGGTGTACCAAATATGGGTAAAAGGCGATTCATTATTGAAGCGGTCAAAATAAGAAGCGCCATTATTGATTTGCCACCAGTTATTGAAAAATAATAGGCTACTAAAAAATACGCCTCGTAAATTATTCAAGAGGTTACGTTGAAATAACGTAATATACGCAGTGGAAAGCACCATTACCAAAGCTAAGTTGGGCCACAGACGCTTTAATCGTTTTTTGTAAAAGGTCAGTAAGCGAATCTTCCCAGTTGCTTGCCACTCTTGATTTAAATGATCGGTAATCAAATAACCTGAAATTGCAAAAAATATCGCTACCCCTAAATAGCCACCTTTTACTTTATCAGGCAAAAGGTGATAAAAGATAACGCCTAAAACAGCCAAGGTGCGCACACCATCAAGGCCGGTAATGTATCTTCGTTTTGTTTTTTGTTCCATGACTTCGCCACTTTTCAAAATAAATTCTTGTAGATTATTTCCTTTTTTATCTTGCTATTTATAATTCTTCTTCATAAAAACGTCCTAAAATTTGAACATTTTCGGCAATACTCACAAAGGCCTTCGGATCAGATTCACGCATAGCCTGTCGTAATAACGGTAGCTCAAAGCGTGTACACACAGTTAAAAGCACCGTCTGTTTATCGTGTTTATAAGCGCCTTCTGCCTCATTAATAATAGTAATTCCCCGACGCATTTTATCTTGAATATGATGAATAACCGCATCTGGGTGACGGGTGATAATGGTCACCTGCATTTTCTTTTGCTTGGTAAAAACGGCATCAGTGACTTTGCCACTAACAAAAATAGCGATGGCACTATATAAAGCATATTGCCAGCCAAAGAGTAAGCCTGCAGCAAACATAATCAAAATATTAAAGATAATGGAAATTGATCCCACCGTCTTACCGGTCTTTTTTTGGATGGCAATACTGACAAAATCCAAGCCCCCAGAAGATAGACCACTTCTTAGTGCATAGCCAATTCCAGCTCCCATGACGGCACCACCGAAAATAGCACAGACAATTGGATCTGTAGTTAAAACTTCTTCTGGCATAATCTGCATAAACAGTGAGGTCAATATAACTGTAATCCCGGTAAAAATCGTAAACTTATGGCCTACCTTATACCAGCCAACTAAAAATAATGGCAGATTTAAAATCAATAAATTTGCCGAAACCGGCAGATGAAACCCTAATAAATCTTTAGATAGTGTCGTGATGATTTGGGCTACCCCAGTAATCCCACTAGAATAAATTTTCCCCGGCTGGTAAAAAAAGTTCACCGCAATTGAGGCTAAAATTGCGTAAACCACTGAAAACGAAAACTTTTGCAAATAGTCAGTAAAATTGACTTTTTGCGCAATATTTTTCATGATAAAAAAGCTCCTTATGCCTTTAACTAAGAGGCCAGCCAAATCAATGCACAACACAATAATTCAACTTTCTTCTCGCTGTGTACATTATACGAAGTCTAGCCCAAAAAGAAAAGGACAACCCACCAAAGTGAGCGTCCTTTTAAGATTCTTTTAGTCTTCTTCTGTAGCGGTCACATCAATACTTAATTCAAACAACTGCAAAGGTGAAACCGTGCTTGGTGCTTGCGTCATTGGATCGGCTGCTTTCCCATTTTTTGGAAAGGCAATGACTTCGCGAATATTGTCTTCTCCTGCCAACAACATAACAAAACGATCTAAGCCTAATGCGATACCCCCAAGTGGTGGGAATCCGTACTCTAGGGCATCTAGTAAGAAACCAAATTGTTCTTGCATTTCCACTCGACCAAAACCTAGTGCTGCAAACATTTTTTCTTGTAATTCACGTTCATGAATACGCAACGAGCCGCCACCTAATTCATAACCATTTAAAACAATATCATAGGCCTGGGCATATACTTTAGTTGGGTCGGTTGTTAAATATTGAATATCTTCTTCTTTTGGTAAAGTAAATGGATGGTGCGCAGAAACATAGCGCCCTTCTTCTTCACTGTATTCAAATTGTGGCCAGTCTGTAATCCACAAGAAATTGAATTTACTTTCATCAATTAGCCCTAATTCTTTGGCCATTTTATTACGAACAGCCCCCAAAGCAGCCGTGACTACGTTAAATTGATCGGCACCAAACATAAGCAAGTCTCCAACTTGCGCGTTTGTTGCTTTTATAATTTCTGCTTCTTTTTCGGTTAAGAATTTAGCAATTGGACCTTTTAAGCCATCTTCTTCCACTTTCACCCAGGCTAATCCTTTGGCACCAAATTGACTAACATAATGCGCATAGTTGTCCATATCTTTGCGTGAATATTTGCTGGCAGCACCTTTGGCATTTAATGCTTTAACCACACCACCAGAAGTTAGTGCCATTTGGAAAACTTTGAAATCGACATCTTTTACAACATCGCCTAAGTCCACCAATTCCATTTCAAAACGAGTGTCGGGTTTATCACTACCATAACGATTCATCGCATCATCATAAGTCATGCGTGGAAATGGCAATTTTACATCCATGCCTTTAACTTCTTTCATCACGCGGGCGATCATGCCTTCAGTTAAATCTTGAATTTCTTCAACTGTTAGAAAACTCATTTCCATATCTACTTGGGTGAATTCTGGTTGTCGATCGCCCCGTAAATCTTCATCCCGGAAACAACGGGCAATTTGATAATAGCGATCAAATCCAGCATTCATCAATAGTTGCTTAAATAGTTGTGGTGATTGCGGTAATGCATAAAAATGTCCTGGGTGTACCCGAGAAGGAACTAAATAATCCCGTGCACCTTCTGGGGTTGATTTACCAAGGTAAGGCGTTTCAATATCCAAGAAGCCATTTTCATCTAAATAATGACGAATTGCTTGGGTGGTTTTATGACGCATGATAATATTTTGTGTCATTTTTGGACGACGTAAATCAATTGAACGATTTTTCATCCGAATTTCATCGCTAATTTCTTGCTCGTCTTCAATTGCAAAGGGCGGTGTCTTCGCTTTGTTTAAAACTGTAATGTCACTTGCGATAACTTCGAATTCACCGGTTTTCATTTTTGGATTAATTGCTGCTTCATCCCGTAAAATAACTTTACCCGTTACTTCAATTACGTATTCACTGCGACATTTGTCAGCAATTTCCCATGCTGCTTTTGATAATTTGGGATTGAAGACAACTTGCACGATACCTTCTCGGTCACGCAAATCAATAAAAATTACGCCACCTAAATCACGACGTTTTTGAACCCAACCTTTTAATGTAACTGTTTGTTCTAATTCTGCTTTTGAAACTAAACCACAATACACAGTTCGTTTTGCCATTTTTTACCCTCCATAGACACTTTTTTAATCAGTAATTGGCAGTTTTTGAAAAACAAAAAAAGCCCTTGTTCTCACAAGGGCGAATTGTTAGTCCACGGTACCACCTATATTTGAAAGTTAAACTTTCCTCAACACCGATAACGTTGGTGAAACGGAAGCGGCTTTGCACGCGCTCATCTCCAGAATGTCTTTGACAAATAAGACTTAAACTACTTTCAGCCAAGGTAGTTCTCTCTAAAAAGTGACTTATCTGCTACTCTTTCTTTCACTGATTTTAACTATTACTGTTAAGCTACTAGAATTACGTGAAAATGTCAAGATTTTTCAAAAAGCTTTTCAAAAAAATGACGGACTGCGATGAAAAAATGCTGAGTAAACTTTGTTTAGTTCCCCAAAAATAAGCGTGAAATTTTTGAAAATTGTTCCGCAAGTTTCTCAAGATTTCGACTTTTCGACTTATTGTTACGAAGAGTTAGTGCTTGCAGCTAGCTTTTTTTCCTCTTTTTAACTAGGAACATAAGAAATTAATTTTACACAAGACGTTTCAATTCAGCTTTTTGTCAGATTGATTTAGACTAAAGTAAAGATAGAAAAGTAAACATACAGGAGGTCTTTTTCATGGCAGATGTACAAATTGGTAAATCACAAGTTTACGCATCAACTTTAGGACTTGGTACAAATAAAATTGGTGGGCATAACCTTTTCAAAAATTTAGATGACGAAGTGGGCAAAGAGATTTTACGCACTGCGCTACGCAATGGTGTCACCATGCTAGACACAGCCTATGCTTATGGTTTGGGTCAATCGGAAAAATTAATCGGTGAAGTTCTACAAGAAGATGAATTTGATCGGGCTCGCGTGATTATCGCGACCAAAGCTGCCCATATTCCTGGCAACGAAGACAAAATGGACAATCGTCCCGAATTTTTAAAAAATGCCGTAGAAGATGCTCTACAGCGCCTACAAACAGAGTACATTGACATTTTTTACATTCATTTCCCAGATGAAACGACACCAAAAAATGAAGCTGTAAAAGCTTTACATGAATTAAAAGAAGCCGGTAAAATTCGGGCCATTGGTGTTTCTAATTTTTCTTTAGCGCAAGTAAAAGAAGCAAATTTAGACAATTATGTCGATGTTGTTGAAGACAATTACAATTTATTACACCGTAAAGCCGAAACAGAATTGTTTCCTTATTTAGACAAACACCAAATCAGCTTTATCCCTTATTTCCCATTAGCTTCTGGTTTGCTATCAGGAAAATATACAGCGGATCAAAAATTTTCTGCTCCAGACCCGCGAAGTAAAAAAGCCGATTTTACCGGCGAACGTTATCAAAAAATTATCGCCACAATGGAAGAGATGAAGATTATCGCTCACCGTAACGATGCCACCGTTTCACAATTAGTTTTGGCTTGGTATTTGAAAAATCCCCATATTGCTGCTGTGATTCCTGGTGCTCGCAATGAAGAACAAATGCGTGCCAATGCAAAAGCAACAGACATTCGCCTCAACAATGACGATTATGAATTAATTGATGATTTATTCCGTTTTTAATATTCTGGTACTTTTTATAAAAGACTGCTATGCTAAATAAAAAAAAGACAGGAGCAACTATGGAGAAATATTCAGGATATGTCCGCAGTCCCCATTATTATGAAACCGACCAAATGCAAATTATCCACCACTCCAATTATATACGCTGGTTTGAAGAAGCTCGTGTTGATTTATTGGAACACTTGGGGCTGCCTTATCACATTTTAGAAGCAAGCGGCATTATCGTCCCGGTACTTGGGGTGAGTTGTCAGTATAAAGATATGATTCGTTACGGTGATACGGTAAAAATTCATGTTTCAGTAGAAAAATACACCGGTACCCGTCTAAATTTTGCGTATCGTATTACACCTGTAACAGATGAAAGTAAAATCTTGACGACAGGTGACAGTCAACACTGCTTCTTGCAAGGGGATTCCGGGCGTTTGGTCCACTTAAAAAAAGCAAACCCAACCTTTCACCAACTATTCAGTGATTATACAGCCCTCTAAAAATTTATTAAAAAAGGACTAGCCAGAAAAATTGAAAGAATCCTTCAGCCCTGAGAGATAAGATCAGAACTTTTTTAAAATTGTTGCTTAATTTTTTGGAAATTTCGTCTTGTTTCTTAAAGTGCTAGTTTGTGAAACAGCCACGGATACAGCTGCAATTAATTTCACGGGAAAACTTTATATCTTCTGATTAAAACTAAAACACCGAGATAAAGGAAATGACGTCCTTGATCTCGGTGTTTTTCACGTAAGCTCTGAACAGCTAAGAGCTTGAGCTTAACTTTTTTATTTTGTAGCAAAAACTTCTGACCACTCATCTTCTTTAGCTAAAAATTCTCGGGCTAAGCTTTTAGCACCTTCCAACGTATGATTAGCTGCCCAGCCACATTGTTTTTCATTACTTGCAGGCACTTCTGTCGCTTCTAATACATCTTCCATCGTTTTTTTCAAAACACTTAAGATTTCAGCGTAATTATCATGATTTAAAACTGTTAAGTAAAAACCGGTTTGGCATCCCATCGGGGACCAGTCTACAATATAATCGGCATGATTTCGAATTAATTCGGCTGTTAAATGCTCCAAAGAATGCAAGCTTTTCATTTCCATATGTTCTTTATTGGGTTGTTTAAAACGGACATCATACTTAATAATCGTATCGCCATTACCCCCTGTTTTACGATCAGCAACGCGAACATAAGGCGCGCTTACTTTTGTGTGGTCTAAATTGAAACTTTCAACATTCATCTTCATTGTTGATACTCCTTTTCATTTAAATTTCCTGAATTTTTGGGGAAGTTTTTGCATTATTTTTTTACAGCTTCGGCAATCCAGGCAAAGGTGTTAATCTGCCAAAATTTTACCGCAAAACCAGCTTCATGGAAATAGTTTTCTAAATCTGGTAATAAAGGATAGTATTCTCGTTGCAAATCAGCAGCGAGTGTTAATTTTTCAGCCTTCACAGCTTCTGTAATTACATCATCAAAGCGGATTTGCGAAACAAACATCGTATCACCAATAATGACTTTGCCACCTTTAGGTAAAAGTGTGGCGTATTTTTTTAGCGCTTGTTTTTTTTCTATGCCATTTAAATGATGGAAAACAAAATTCGCGGCAATTGTATCGATGTTATCATTTGGCACAGGAAAATTTTCCATATCGCCAGTCAAAAAATCCACCTTTTCAAGTTCAGGCTTACTTTGGGCCAGCGCTCGCATTTCAGCTGATGGTTCAATTGGGTAAACAATTTTACCAGCATTTAATAAACTAATAGTTAAATTACCCGTACCGCTGCCAAATTCTAACACAGTTTGCCCTGACTTTTCAGCAATCATGTGCAACATCTCATTATAGTTTGAAAAGACCTCGGCATATTCACGATCGCCTCCTGCCACTGTATCATCATATGCGCCAGCCCACTCTTTAAAAATCGGCATAAACTCCAAACCCATTTACAATCCCACCTTTTCAAAGGCAAATTTTAAATCTGTCAATAAATCTCGTTGATCTTCTAAACCCACTGATAAACGGACCAAGCCGTCTTTAATCCCTGCTTCTTCTCGTTTATCTTTGGGAATGGATGCATGGGTCATTACTGCAGGAACTTCGACCAAACTTTCAACACCACCTAAACTTTCACCAAGGGTAAATAAAGTTAAACTTTCTACCCATGTTGTCGTTTTTTCTTCTGCCAAAAGTTCAAAAGAAACCATGCCGGAAAAGCCTTGCATTTGTTTTTCTGCGATTTCAAAACCCGGATGTGTGCTAAGACCCGGGTAATAAACTTTAGCAACAGCCGGGTGATTTTGTAAAAATTCAGCTATTTTTAAAGCGTTACGCTGATGTTCTCGCATACGCACGCCTAAAGTTTTTATTCCCCGTTGCATTAACCAACTGTCTTGGGGTCCTAGCACTGCTCCAATCGCATTTTGCAAAAAGCCGATTTTTTCTGCTAATTCATGACTATTCGTCGTCACTAAACCAGAAACGACGTCACTATGTCCTCCTAAATACTTCGTGCCACTATGCACCACAATGTCTGCCCCTAAGTTTAAAGGTTGTTGAAAATACGGTGTAGCAAATGTATTATCCACAATTGTCAAAAGATTATTGGCTTTGACTAATGCCGCAGCGCCTTTTATATCTGTGATTTTCAAAAGTGGATTACTAGGAGATTCCAAGTAAAGGGCCTTCGTATTTGCTTGAACATTTTCGGCAATATTACTTAAATCACTCGTGTCAATTGTTGTATAGGTCAAGCCATTCTTCTCAAAAACTTGTGCCAGCAAACGAAACGTGCCGCCGTAAACATCATCTCCTAGTAAGATGTGATCTCCAGGGTTAAATAAAGATAAAACGGTGTGAATACCTGCTAAACCAGAAGCAAAGGCAAAGCCTTTTACCCCACCTTCTAAATCGGCAATTAATTTCTCTAAGGCAAATCGAGTAGGATTTCCTGAGCGAGAATACTCATACCCCTTTGGTTTACCAACAGCATCTTGTTTGTAAGTAGATGTTTGATAAATTGGGACACTAACAGCTCCTGTAGCAGGGTCTGTACTAATACCCCCATGAATAAGTTTCGTATTGAGATGCATAAAATTTCCTCCTCAAAATTTCTTTTGATAAATTTTTACTGTTAATTCTTTTAATAATTTGTCCGACTGTAAATTTTTTTTGATAAATAGCGATCGCCTGCATCAGGAAAAATTGTGGCAATCACACTAGCAGCAGGCAATTTTTGGGCCACATTCACTGCCGCTGCTAAAGCCGCGCCACTGGAACTGCCAGCCAAAATACCAAAGGTTTGGGCTAATTTACGCGTATAAGAAAATCCTAAGTCATCACTGATGGTTTCATAGCCACTGATTGTTAAAGCTTCAAAAAATGGCGGAATAAATTCTACCCCAATGCCTTCAATTTCATGACGATGACTTTTCCCACCGTTTAAAATAGAGCCCACTGGTTCTACACCATACAACAAAATTTCAGGATATTTTTCTTGCAAGTAAGCGCCTGTTCCAGCAAAAGTGCCCCCTGAGCCGACTCCTGCTACAAAAGCCGTCAACCCACTTGGAAACTCGGCCGCAATTTCTGGGCCTAAGGTTTCATAGTAAGCTTGTGGATTTTCTTTATTTTCAAATTGCAACGGCAGAAAACTATTAGGAATTTCTGCTGCTAATTCCTTGGCTTTTTTGATTGCACCACTCATGCCAGCAGCTGTTGGCGTATGAACAATTTCAGCCCCCAATGCTTGCATTAACGCTTGTTTTTCCAAACTAAATTTTTCTGGTACTACAAAAATGGTTTGAATATTATACGGTTGCGCCGCTAACGCTAACCCAATTCCGGTGTTACCTGCTGTCGGCTCAATCAACGTACCCCCTACTTGCAGTTCTCCTTTTCGTAGCGCTTTTTGAATTAGAAATTGCCCCAAGCGATCTTTAATACTGCCGCCAGGGTTTAAAAACTCCAGTTTTGCAAAAATTTCTGTCCCCAAAGGCAACGGCAATTGTTTACTGGTAAACCGTATCATTGGCGTCTTGCCGATCAATTCATCAATCTGATTTACTATCATGTTTTTACTCCTTATTTTGACGTTGAAAATAAAAAAAGAGGTACTGACTATTAATCAGTACCTCGAAAAGTCTAAAAATATTTGCAAATATACTCTGGTGCACGCAGAATTATTTACGACAAATTTTAGAAACTAGGTCTATTAATAGGCATGACAAAATGGTATGCTGCAATTTTTTGCACCATACAACAACAATCTGCAACTAAAACAGTTCGCTGTGCCATGTCCGCCTGACCCCTTTTCTTAAAATTTGATACAAATCTACCATCCACAACATTTGCTGTCAATAAGTAAATTATTAAATAACAATCAAAACAAGATTTGAACAAAGCGCCATAAATAACGCAGTAATCGATATAAAATAAATAAGAAAAACAGATTTCCTAAAATGAAATTCACACCATTGCCAGCGGTAGCCTTCAAATTACTCCAAGTAAAACGGCGTAAAAACCTAGGCACGTTACTGTAACCATTGCGTTTTAACCGAAACTTCTCTTCATAAGTCAGCTCCAACATATCATAATAGTAAAGCTCCAAAGGCTGCAGTGTAAAAAAGTTTTTCGCAAATCCGACTAACAAAGTATATTGCTTATTACTAGCAGGTAAGTTACGCGCCCCTTTTTTATTAATCGCAACGATTAATTGCTTATCTTTTTTGACATTATACGTATATTCCGCTTCTTCAATTTGAATAATTTCAGCTGTCGGATTATTTTGTGCTAAAAAGTCAGCATAAACTTTGGGAAATTCCTGCAGCTTTTGTAGCAGTAGAAAAGTTACCCCTAAAAGTATGACGACAATAACACCATTTACAAGTAAATGATCTTTAAAAATAAGACTGTAAATAACAATAATCAAAAGTGCTAAAAGTGATAATACAATCCGCTTCATAAAAAACTTGCGATACATCAATGCAATGGTGCGCTCGTAATATGCAAAATCTTGATTGGCAAAATCCATAAAAACCTCCTTAGTCCCTTTAGAAAAGATGACTTTTAATTAGTATAACTGATGACTTGCACTCTGTCATGATGCTAAGTCGTTTTACGAAACACTTGACCTTTTCTTTTGCAAAAATTATCTTTTAGCAGTAACGTAGTAATCGTTGACGGGAAATAGCTCAGCTTGGTAGAGCACTTGCTTCGGGAGTAAGGGGTCGCAGGTTCAAATCCTGTTTTCCCGATTCTATTTTTTTAATTCATCCATTTACTCTGACTACTTTAGTTATCAAAATCATGTCCGTAGTTATAAATTAAATAATCGCTCAAAAAAATATCCTTGTGAATGTAAACTGTTTTTACCAGTTTTTTCCCAAGGATATTTTATTTTCTAGCTATAAAGTGTCTATTTCTTTTTGCGACGATAAAAAATAAAAGTAACGCTAATAATTACCAATATCCCAATAACTGAAACATAAAACATCGGATTGTCTCCCATTTTTGGTAAAATTCCAGTTTGTTCTTTTTTATTATCTTCTTTTTTAGTTACAGAAGATTCCGTTGTCGTCTCATTAGTAGCAGTGGTTGTTTCTGTGGTCGCATTCGTTGTCACAGGCTTCACCAATTCATTGCGGGCTTGCGGGATTCCTTCAGAGGCATAGCGGGCAATCCAAGCAATAATGCCGGGGAAAAATCGCCCTTCTTCTGCCAACATTTTTTCTTGTAGTGGTGTTATAAAATTTAAAATCGCAAGCAGTTCATCATGGCTTAACTGCCGAATTGAAATAAAGCTACTGTTGGCTGGATAAACAGTTTGCAAGTAATTTTCTAATGCATCGACTTGGTTTTTCAACTCCGACAAAGATAAACCGGTCGCGTCAAAACTTAAAGCTGCAAGTGCTGATGACACAGCAATTGTTTTATCTTGATACAAGGCTGTTAATAGACGTACATACGCACCTAAATCCATACCATAAAAATCTTGATTTATGCGGGTAAATAATTGCAACGCTTCGTCTAACTGTTCATCTGTATAGTTTGCCAACTCTTCTGGCGTAATAGCATATTGCCCACTTGCTAAGGCTTTGCGAATTTCAACTACATTTTGATTAACGGTTTCACTAGCTTCAACAGCTTTAATTCCCGTCTGTTCTTCAATACCATTTTTGATTGCTTCCCCCACTTCAACAGCTGTGGTTGTCGTATCTGTTGTCTTTTCACTTGTCGTCTCTAAAGATGTTGTCGTTTGCGTCGTACTCATCTGCTCAGCCGTTGTGGTGGTTAGTGTTTCTTCACTTTCATTCACATTTGCAGCCGTATTTTCCTCAGCGGCATACGCACTTGGAACTGTTAATAGTGCCATGAAAGCCAAAATCCCCAATACTTTTTTCACTTTGATCACACTTCTTCACTTTTATTTTTTACAAAAACATTTCTTTTGTAACACAATTGTAACATTAACTTAAAAAATAGAAGACTTTTTATGAAAAAAATTTTGAATTGTTATTTTTTATCTGGAAAAGAAAATATGCTATCTTTAAACTAACAATAACTAAAAGGAGTTATGAAATGTTTAATGAAAAAAGCTTTACCGTTTTTACTATACCAGGTTTAGAAGCACGAATGGCTGCTATTCGTAGCGAGATTCAGCCAGTTTTTACAGCAATTGGTAACCCAACTTGCGAAATGCTAGCACAACACTTTAAACATCCTTTTTATCTGCATATTGCCCAACACCGCCGTAGAACTGTTCACCCGCCCGAAAATACTTGGGCCGCTATGAGCGAAGGTAAACGCGGCTACAAAATGAGTGCTCACTTTCAAATCGGTATTTGGCCAGAATATGTTTTCATGTGGCTCTCCATTATCGATCAACCAAAAAGACAAAAAGAAATGGCAGCTATACTGTTAAAAAACACTGCTATATTTGATAGGCTACCAGCAGATACCGTTATGAGTTTGGATCATACCAAAGAAAAAACAGTCCCATTAACGCAAGAAAATTTAGAACATGCCTTACTGCGACTGAGCACCGTTAAAAAAGCTGAATTCCAAATTGGACGAATTATTAAAAATAAAGATGAATTATGGCATCATCCTGCTAAAGCCGCGCAATATATTGAAGAAACTTACAAAGAGCTACTGCCTTTATACGCCTTACTTCAGGACGTGTAAATCGTAAAAAAATCCCTCACGAAATTCGTGAGGGATTTGCAGTAGTTAAATATAATTATTTAGCCAATGCGTCTTTCGCTTGGTCAGCTAATTAATCGTATTGTACTGACTTTTACTATGTTTTATAACAAAAAAAACAGTTTAAAATAGTAAATACAGTTTGAATGAATTTTATTAAGCTTTATCACAGTGGCAACAAATATGGCAATAAATTCTGGCGATACAAAAAGTACCTATTCCAAATAATGGAATAGGCTTTTTAGATTAATTTAGGTAAAAATTAGACAAAACGCAGTATTCCTATAGATACGATTATTTTCTCAATAAGTTTAAAAATATACTATTATAAGTTCACTTTTACTACATTAATGTAATATACAACAAATTTATCAACATTATCAAAAGAGCGACCTTTATTCTTGTTAAATGCAGATAAATATATTAAAATTTAATTATAAAAAAATTAAAAAAGGGGATGTTTTTGATGGGGAAGAAGAGAAAAATTGCATTATTATCCATTTTTCTAGTCATAATTGTAGGAATAGTTACAACAATTACAGTACAGAAAAAAAATGATGAAAAAAAACTTGCTCAAGAACAATTGAACAAGGAAATAGCACGTGGCGAGAAAATACGTTCGCAGAAATTCTTAGATAATTATGACATGGATAATTATTTAGAACTATATGAATCGGAAAAAATGTGGCTTCACTTTCAACAAAAGCAGCAACTGATAGAAAAGAAAAAATTTCAAAAGTAATAGACGACATGGAAGGCAAACAGCTCAAATATGCACAAAGTTCTGTAGAAAAAGAGTTAGATCAATTAACAGATTTAACTAATTTAACATATATTGATGATGTTACTAAGAACAAAATCGAAAAGAAAACAAGTGAATCTATCAACCTCAGCGCATCCACTTCTATAAATGAACTACGCACCGCTATAGTCGATTTAACAGATTTTAGAACTAATATTGAAGAAAATGAGATTAGACAATTGGCTTCACAGCACCTACAAACAAAAATAACAGAATTAAATAAAGTAAAAGATCATAAATTTTGTCCATCTGATAAAAAGCAAACGGCAATTGAGTATATTAACAAAGGAAACAAGTACATTGAAGATAAGAAAGGGTATTCTTTTTTGACTTATCAAAGTAATGAAATTGACTCTTTGAAAGAAACCATAGAAAGCAGTTTTGAAGAAGAGGAAGCCCGTCAAGAAGAAGAAAAAGCCGAAAAAGAGAAAAAGAACCCCCAAACTTATGTAAATACCCCATCCTATGATAGTCTTGCAAGAAATCCAGATAAGTATTATGAAGAAGACGTTAAAGAAAATACAAAAGTAAAATTTTCTGGAAAAGTTCTACAAGTTATCGAAGGATTTTTATTTAATAAAATTCGATTAGCTGTAAACAATGACTATGACAAAGTAATGGTTGTCGAATATTTTGATAGTCAAGTAAATGGTCGTCTATTAGAAGATGATCAAATAACTGTCTATGGATATTCTAGAGGGATTATTACCTATGAAACTGTTCTTGGAGCTTCTAAGTCCCTCCCATTCGCTATAGCGAACGTTATCAAATAAAAAGCAGGGAGCTTTGTAGTGCCCCCCAAAAGTTAGACTTTTTTAGAGTGGAGAAATCCACTCTTTTTTCATGCAATAAAATGAGGATTAGGTAGCTAACTGCTTTTCTAAATTGAATAGGATTTTGCCAATTCAATTTCTTTTTCAATGGAAAGATATCAATATGGTCACAAGCAAATTACTATTCATAAACTACGACATACTCATGTCTCTATTCTTAGTGATCTTGGTGTTCCATTAAAAGACATCTCTGCAAGATTAGGTCACAAAGAAGTTGCTACAACAAAAGAATTCTATTTATATTCTTCAGATGAACAATAGCAGAAATTATCGCAATTAAACACAGAAGATTTGGAACATAGCAATAAAAACGGCAATAAAAAACTCTACCTTCACAATAAAAGGTAGAGTAAACACTGATAAATCAATATTTATACTAATTATTTAGCCAATGCGTCTTTCGCTTGGTCAGCTAGTGCAGTGAAAGCTGCTGCGTCGTTGACTGCAAGATCAGCCAACATTTTGCGGTTGATGTCGATTTCAGCCAATTTCAAGCCATGCATTAATTTTGAGTAGCTCAAGTTGTTCATACGAGCCGCTGCGTTGATACGTGCGATCCACAATTTGCGGAAGTCGCGTTTTTTCTGACGACGATCGCGGTATGCGTAGTTGTATGAATTCATTACTTGTTCTTTTGCTGTTTTAAATAAAGTATGTTTGGAACCGTAGTAACCTTTAGCTAATTTAAGCACTTTTTTACGACGTTTACGAGTTACTGTTCCACCTTTAACACGTGCCATGTTTAATTCCTCCTAAAATAAATCTCGAATTTTTGAAATGGTAAAGCAAGGGTTCAATTAGCTTATTTCATACGAGCTAATTGTTGACGGATACGTTTGTAATCGCCAGCTGACACCATGCTTGCTTTACGCAATTGACGGCGTTGTTTTTTTGTTTTGCCGTGGAAACGGTGGCTTGTAAACGCGCGGAATCGTTTTAATCCGCCTTTACCGGTACGTTTTACGCGTTTTGCTAAACCGCGGTGTGTTTTTTGTTTTGGCATAACTAATTTCCTCCTCAAAATCAATTCTTCATGAACTTTGACTGACTGACGCTTATTTCTCAGGTTTTGGTGCAACCACTAGAAACATGCTGCGTCCGTCCATCTTCGCTTTTTGCTCAACAACTGCGATATCCGCAACTTCTTCAGCTAAGCGATCAAGGACTTTCTGACCAATTTCTTTGTGGGTAATGGCACGACCTCTAAAACGGATCGAAGCTTTCACTTTGTCTCCTTTTTCTAGGAACTTACGTGCATTACGCAGTTTTGTATTGAAATCATTGACATCAATTGTCGGACTTAAACGAACTTCTTTAATGTTGATCACTTTTTGTTTCTTACGAGCTTCACGATCTTTTTTCTGTTGTTCAAAACGATATTTCCCGTAATCCATGATCCGCGCTACTGGTGGTTTCGCACCGGGAGCTACTAAAACGACATCAAGATTGGCTTGTTCTGCAATACTCAATGCTTCTGCTTTAGTTTTAACACCTAATTGTTCACCGTTTTGGTCGATCAAACGCAACTCACGTGCACGAATGCCGTCGTTTACCATCATATCCTTTGCTATGGTCATTCACCTCCAAGTTTTTTGAAGAGAGAAAGCAATAAAAAAACGAGTTCGAATTCGAACCCGCGCGCAAAATCAGCTTGTAAACAAGCGATCTAACTATTCTGCCCAGCAATATCTTCACTAAGGCGAGAAGCGGGTGCTTCTGCTTTCATTTCTCAACTCGTATAATATACTATATCTAAAATTCTTTGTCAACAAGAAAGAAACTTGACTAACTTTTTTATAAATTTCTGTTACCAAGCAAAAAAAAGCCATTTTCTTTTGCAGCAATTCCAAAAGTCAGATTAAAAATCTAACTTTTTAGAAGTACTACATTTCAAGAAACTGGCTTTTATTTGAGCCTGTATTATCTTTTACGATTTTACACCTATACTTTTAATTGCCTAAAAGGTCTGGTTTGGGCCACGAAAATTGGCGCCAGGTAACGGGGTCTCTTCTAACACCTTTTCAAGGCCTTTGCTTTCTTTTTCATCTTTTTCTTCATTGTCATCATCCAGTTGCAATTCTTTTTCCATTTCGTCGATTTTTTCCATTGTCTTATCTTTTTTTGCTTCTTTAGCCAAGTCTGCTAATTGTTTTTCTTTCTCCTCCATTTTCACCACTCCTCTACTATTTAATTTGCCTTCAATGTAAGCGTATCATTTTTAGCACTAAAACTAAAATAGTCCGCTTAGTGCTCACATTTCTTATATTTCACTAAACTTTCTAAGCAAACAAAAAAAGCTGTGACAACAATTGTCACAGCTCTTTTTGTTGACAGTTTTTGTCAACAAACGACGCGTAGGAGTAGTTAAATAGAAAAAGGTGCTATTATTTTAGACGGTTTTAATACCACCTGTTATCCCTTTAGTTAAGCATTATAGGCTGCTTCAAACAGTGAAACGATATCGGCTTTTGTCCCTTTACGGGGATTTGAAAAAGCATTCCCATCTTTCAAAGCATTTTCTGCCATTAAAGAAAAGTCAGCCGGATTTGCGCCTATGGATTTAATATTTGCAGGAATGCCGACATCTTCTGAAATACGTTCTAATGCTGCAATTCCCCGCTCAGCAGCTGCCATTTTTGACAAGCCTGCAATATTTTCACCTAAAAAAACAGCAATATCTGCAAAACGTTCTGGACTAGCGATCATATTCCAACGTTCAACAGTAGGCATTAATACAGCACAACAAACACCATGAGGCGCATCGTATTGACCACCTAATTGATGCGCCATTGCGTGAACATACCCTAAATCAGCGTTGTTAAATGCCATACCCGCAAGTAACGAAGCATAGGCCATATTGGTACGTGCCTCTAAATCGTGACCATTTGCCACTGCACGTCGTAAATATTGCCCAATTAGCTTCATTCCTTGAATTGCTTGCGCGTCTGTAATCGGATTGTGATTTTCTGAAACGTAAGCCTCCACACAATGACACAATGCGTCCATGCCAGTTGCAGCGGTTAATTTTGTTGGAACATCTAACATTAGTAATGGATCATTAAAGGAAACTAGCGGTACATTACGCCATGAAACTACCACAAATTTCAAATGTGTCGCTTCATTTGTCAAGACTGCGTGCCGGGTAATTTCAGAAGCAGTACCTGCCGTCGTGTTAACTGCCATTAGTGGAGGTAATGGTTTATCTAGCGTTTCAATTCCTGCCAATTTTGTCACGTCAGTACCATTGGTCAAAACAATTCCAATCCCTTTGCCACAATCATGAGCAGAGCCACCGCCCACGGTTATAATGGCATCGCAGTTTTCAGATTGATACAATGCTGCCCCAGCCTTCACATTGCGAATTTTGGGATTAGGTTCTACTTCATCAAAAATTGCATAAGCCACACCAGCATCAGATAAACTTGCTTCTGTTTGTTTGACCGGACCATTTTCCATTTGACGCAAAAAACTATCTGTCACAATTAAGACTTTTTCATATTTAATATTTTTGCTCGTTCGCCAATTTTTTTAATTACTCCTGGCCCAAAAAATTGACACTGGGCATCATAAAATCAAAATTTGTTTTCATTTTTTTCCCTTCCTAAAATGTTATTTATTCGTTACGCTTTTAAAAATATGTTAAAAGAGTGGTAAATAACAAGGCACTTGAGGCTGCTCCAGGATCGATATGGCCTACTGCCCGCTCGCCTAAATAAGAAGCTCTGCCTTTTTTGGCCACTAGATCTTTTGTAGCTTCTTTAGCAGCTGTAATTTTTTCAACCGTTAAATTTTCTTCTTTTAACGCGACAACCACTGGTGACCAGACATCGACCATCGTTTTATCGCCAACTTCAGCTTTTCCCCGTAATTGAATACCATTTAAGCCTTGTGCCATTAAATTTCCTAATTGGGCCTGACTGGTGATTTCTGTAGTATCTTTCGTTTCTTTGGTTAAATTCATAAAAGCTGAGCCATAGAGGGGCCCAGAAGCGCCTCCAACTTTTGAAATTAAGGCCATTGCCAATACTTTAAAGGTATCACTAATTGTCGCAGGTTTTTGTTGTGCCAAACTTTCTTCATAGGCCTTCATTCCGCGAGCCATATTATTTCCATGATCCCCGTCACCAATCGGGGTGTCTAGCTCACTTAAATAATCTTTTTTGGCTTTTATTTCAGCTGCAAAATCTGCCAACCATGCTTGCAATTCTTTTACGGTTATTTCCATTGTTTTTTTTGTCCTTTCTTTGCCAACTTTTACCAAGAAATTGTGTCTACTTGACTGTTTAGCGCACTTAACCAAGTTTTCTCACTCAAATTAATCAAGGTTAAAGAAAGTCCTTCCATGTCAATGGAAGTCATATAATTGCCCACTTTGTGAAAAGTAACTGCAATACCTTGACTGTTTAATTCATTTAAGACATCATTCATGAAGACAAATTGTTCCATTAGCGGTGTTGCGCCCATACCATTCACCAACACCCCAACTTCAACAGGTTTTTGTTCATATTGTGCCAAAATTTTACCAACTAATTCTTTGGCCATCTCTTTTGAAGTCTGCATCTTTTCCCGACGGTAGCCGGGTTCACCATGGATACCAACACCAAATTCAATTTCATCTTCTGCTAGAGTAAAGCCAGGTTTTCCAACTTCCGGTACGGTTGCCGCAGCTAAGGCCACCCCAATGGTTTTAATTTCAGCGACAACTTTTTCCCCCAGCGTTTTTAATTCGCTTAAACTTAGACCACTTCTGGCTGCATCACCCAAAATTTTGTGCACTAAAATAGTTCCTGCTACGCCACGTTTTCCGGCTGTATACGTACTATTTTCAACTGCGACATCATCATCAACTACGACCATCTCCACTGGAATTTCATTTAATGCTGCCATATCCTTCGCCATTTCAAAATTTAAAATATCGCCGGTGTAATTTTTTACAATTAATAAAACACCTGCGCCGTAATCTACTTCATTTATAGCGATTTCAATTTGATCAGGGGTTGGAGAAGTAAAGACATCGCCTAAAACGGCCGCACTTAACATCCCTTCCCCTACAAAGCCAGCATGGGCTGGCTCGTGACCACTTCCACCACCAGATACTAGACCAACTTGTTTTTTGGTTTCATTTTTTGCCACAACACGCGAGTCAGCCACTTGGTGAATTGATTCAGGATAGCTTTTGACTAAACCTTGCAACATTTCATCCACAATCATACCCGGTTCATTAATAATCTTCTTCATCTTTTTACCATCCTTTTTTGCCTGCTTGTTTTGCTTCTGTCATGATTTGTTCAACATCATCTGTAATGCCGGCAGTAATTGCAGCTGCAAAGGCACCTTCAACTAGAGGAGCGTCCACTAAGCGATATTTTTTCTGGTCATTTTCATCTAACAAATCAAAGGCCAATTCAGCGCTTAACATCGCACTGCCTAAATCGGCAAAAACAAGGTAGACGGCGGCATCTTGTGATGCTTCTACGGCAGCCGTAATTTTGGTTGGATCACTGCCCAATTGCCCTTCAGCCGTGCCGCCTAAAGAAAAGATAGCTACTTCTTCTTTTTGAGCCATTTGTTCCACCATAGCTTTAATACCGTCTGTAATTTCTTTACTATGGGAAACTAAAAAGATACTTTTTTTCATGGATAACCTACTCCTTCGTCAATAAAAATCTATGCTAAGTCGTGTCGCTCTTTATAATTTTGACCAATTTTATCTGCGACAATTAACGCATTGGCCACTTCTTCTACCACAATTGGAAACGGCATTGAATGAATGGACTCTTCTGGAATACAAGCAATTTCAGCAACTGCCATGGCTTCATCAAAGGAAATCGTTTCAACTCCCAAATCAGCCAATGTTAATGGCAAACCAACAGAAGCACTAAAATCCATGACTGCTTCTAATTCTTCTTTGTTCGCATCTTCTAAGACCAATTGAACAATTGTTGCAAAAGCCACTTTTTCACCGTGCAAGTAGCCATGGGCACCTGGTAAAACCGTCATCCCATTATGAATGGCGTGTGCTGCTGCTAAACCACCGCTTTCAAAACCAAGTCCTGAAAGCAAGATGTTGGTTTCAACGATTTTATTTAAAGCTTCTGTTACTAAATTACTATCCGCTGCAATTTTGGCTTTTAAACCATCTTCTTGCAAATGAGTCCAGCATAATTTAGCCATCGCTAAAGCCGCATACGTTCCAGACGCATTAGGTGTTAAACCTTCTCTTGAGCCCATTGGTAAGCTCGCATTTACCCGTGAATAAGAGTTATGCGTGGCTCTTGCTTCAAAATAAGTGGACAAAGCATCTCCCATACCAGCAACTAAAAAGCGGGTTGGTGCTTTGGCGATGACAGTTGTATCTACCAAAACGACACTTGGACTTTGTTTAAAGTATGCATAATCATCAAAAGAACCATCCTCATGGTATAAAACAGCAGAATGTGAAGTTGGTGCATCCGTTGCCGCGATTGTTGGTACAATAATTAAATGTTCGCCTTCTGCGACTACTTTTGAAGCATCAATAGCCTTACCACCACCTAAACCAACGATGGCATCAGTATGATTTTCTTTTGCTACAGCTTGCAAGCGTTTGGTTTCTGCGCGAGTAACTTCACCATTAAAACCACCTTCAATAAAGGTGATATTAAATTTTTTGGCAGTCGCATCTAATTGCGGTTTCACGCGTTTGACATCTTCTGGATTTGCGATTAGTAAAGCTGATTTGCCAAATGTTTGAACAAAATAACCTAAATTTAGTAATTCATTTTCTCCTTGGACATACTTTGTTGGTAAGATTAATGCTTTTCTCATAGTAAATTCCTCCTCATTTGTGGTGGGTCGATTTTTTATAAATCGAAAATTAAAGATAGTAAAAATTAACTATCTCTTTTTCTCTACGCCACAATAATAACCGCTTCCATTACAATTAACACGACACTTTGATAGCGCTTTCTTATAAATTTAGATAGAACTTTTTTGTGAAATAGCAATTATTTGTCATTAAACCAAAAAGTTCTATAATAAAACTACGGAGGGCCCAATTATGAGTACCCATTTTGAAATTGAAAAAGTTTTGGATTTAGAAAAATGGGAGCGCCTACAAGAAAGTATTGCTGTCGCTACCCACTTAGCAATTATTTTAGTTGATTACAAAGGCAAACCCATTACAAAGCACAGCCAAGTGAAACCCTTTTGTAACTTAGCCCGTCACCACCCACAATTAGCACAATTTTGTGAAAAATGTGATGCCCGCGGCGGTTTAGAAGCTGTGCGCACCGGTGAACCTTTCATTTACCGCTGTCATTTTAATATTGTTGATTTAGCCATTCCTATTCTGGTGGACAATAATTACGTCGGTGCTATTATGGCAGGGGAAATTTTATTAGACGAACAACAAGAAGAATTAGAACAGATTTTAAACTTGGATACCCGCGCTGATGTCGCCGCCTTTAAAGCTGAACATCAGGATTTAATTAACGCCTATCCGCGTTTTAGTATGGCCGATTTAAATCATGCAGCCAATATGTTAGAACAATTAAGTGAATATATTGTCACCGAAGCCATCAAAAAAGATTACTTAATCAAAGCCTATCAACAAACACTTCGTCTAACAAAGCGCACTACAAATTTAGCTGTCATAAAAGATGAAGAACCGGTTGATTTGACCTTTATTCAAGAGGATATTCGCCAATCAGTCTTAGAAAAACGCTTAAATACCAACAGTGGCATTTATCAAGCTAAAAACAAAATTTTGCAACCAGCTGTCGATGCCGTCTTCGCTAATAAAAGCAATCATGTGGATCTGCCAACACTAGCACAGTTGGTGAATTTGAGCCCTAGTTATTTAAGCCGTCTTTTGAAAGAAGAATTTGGTGAGCCTTTTAGCCAGATTTACAGTAAGCTAAAAATCTATTGGGCCGAAGAGTTGTTAAAAGATACTGATTTATCAATCAGCGATGTTAGTGAAGAACTCGGCTACCTGGAGCCTAGCTATTTTATCCGCTCTTTTAAAAAAATTAAGGGACAAACGCCTTTAAAATGGCGCCAACAAAATCGCCCCTAAGCCTCAAGCTACGCGTAGAAAAAGTTTAAACAACACAAAAAATACAGCGAAAATTATACCTATAATTTCTGCTGTATTTTTTGTGTTGTTTAAAGCTGTACTTTTATTTATCTATATTTTTTAATTATTGATTAAAACAATTTTGCCCACCGCATGATGGGTAGCACTTAATTCATGGGCTGATTTCACTCCTGCAGCCGTTAGCGGAAATTGCGCACCAATAACACTTTCTAACTGACCTGCCTGCATCCTATTGGCTAATTGCGCTAACTCTTTACCATTTGGTTCTAACCAAATAGCCTGTGCAAAAATATTTTTAGCTGTCATTAAATCCGGATTACTGATACCTAAGACTGTGACTAAGCGACCACCATTTTTGAGCACTTGGACACTGTCTTCTTGAATTTTTCCTCCCATTGTATCTAATACCAAATCTAAATCAGAAAAAGCTTCTGCAAAATTTTCTTCATGATAATCAATTACTTTGTCTGCGCCAAGGCGATAAAGCAGTTCATGATTTTTTTTGCTAGCAGTTGTAAATACCTCAGCTCCTTGTGCTTTTGCTAATTGAATTGCATAAGTTCCGACACCACCGGCACCAGCATGAATCAAAACTTTTTCACCTTTTTGCAAATGACCATGATTGAATAATCCTTGATAAGCTGTCAAAGCCGCCAGAGGTGTGGCAGCAGCAGCTTCAAAGGAAATATTAGCGGGTATTTTAGCCAAAAGATTTGTATCCACAATCGCATAATCGGCATAAGTTCCAAAACGCGTAGTCGCCGGTCGAGCAAAAACACGATCACCGATTTGCCAGTCTGTGACATTTTCACCAACTGCGCTAATTATTCCAGCTACATCCCAGCCAAGAATAATGGGAAATTCCCAATCAAACATCTGTTGCAAATAACCTTCTCGCAATTTCCAATCGATTGGATTAATTGAGGTCGCTTGAACTTGAACTAAAACTTGATCTTCTTTTAAAGCGGGCAGCTTCACATTTTCTTCTTGTAAACCTTCACTACCACCATACTGATTAATGACAATTGCACGAGTTTCCATTCTTTTACCCCCTTACTTAATAAGCATTAATAGTTACTGCGATATTTCCTTTGGTAGCACGAGAATACGGGCAAACTTTATGCGCTTCTTGCAATAATTCCATTGTTTCTTCATTCGTCGCACCGTCGATATGTCCGGCAATTTCAACACCTAATTGCACGTCAGGTAATTCCGATTGACTCAAATTATATAAAGAAACGGTTACTTCAATCGTAGATTCACCGGTAAAGCCCGCTTGTTCTTTAATATAAGAAAGTGCACTGTTAAAACAAGCACTGTAACCTGCTGCAAAAAGTTGTTCGGGATTTGCTGGGCCTTTTTCTTTGCTGCCAGGAGGCAAAATATTCATGGTAAAAGCGTGATCAGGTGAGTGAACTTCTCCTGTACGACCACCGGTATTAATCATCTTAGTTGCATAAACTTTTTTCATGTCAATTCCTTCTTTCTTATTTACAAATTAAATTGTATACAATTTAATTGTGTTTGACAAAAATTTAGATTCTGCTTAGACTAAAAGAAATTAAAAGGACGTGAAAAAATTGGCGGAAGATTTTTTAACAAAAGAATTATGTTTTCAGCTGTATGTTGCCTCAAAAGAAATAATTCGGTTATATAAACCTTTTCTAGCAGAATTGGATTTGACTTATACAAGTTTTATCGCTTTATTGGCGATTGAAGAGGATATGAGTGTAAAATGTTTAGGTGAAAAATTATTCCTAGATTCGGGCACTTTAAGCCCACTTTTAAAAAAAATGGAGAATCAAGGATTACTAAATCGTAGCCGTTCTCCTGAAGATGAGCGAATTCTAAAAATTGATTTAACCCAAAAAGGGCGAGAAATTAAATCCCAATTACCTAATATTTCAAAAAAAGTTTATCAAAATATTAAAAGCCGCAATCCCGAAATTGACTACCATCAACTCATGCACTTTTTAAATCAACTAAACTTGGCTTTTTAAAGTAGAGAAGTTTTTAAAACTCGTTTTGCTTTTATACAATAAGACAGAATTTCAATAATTGCTTTTCAATTTTCTTGAAAGTTTGGCTTAATATCGCAGAAAGTTGGATAAAAAAACAAGCCAGCTTGAAAAGCTTAAGGAACCTTTTTGTCCCAAGCTATATAACAAAATTTGCTAGAATGGCTTTTTATTTTTGAAAATTTTTGCTTATGGCCGTAGTGATTCATAAAGTGAGACAAAAAAAAGCCGTCTGTAAATGTACCTGTAGATGAAATCACTAAAAAATTAAGCTCTTACTTTAATTTTTTAGTGATTTCATCCCAGAGACTGACAGAAAGCTTTTTTGTTAACGCCAATAGGTGGGCACACCTTCATTTTCATATTGGCTAATCAATTCTTCTGCTTGCAAGGTAATCCCAATTTCATCTAAGCCATTCACCAATTTATTTTTCCACGTTTCATCAATAGCAAATGAAAATGTGTCCTCTTTTGTTTTGACAACTTGGTTTGGTAAATCGATCGTAATTTTAGCGGTCGGTGATACAGCTGCTAATTTTTCTCGTGCTACTTTGTCTAAAGCAATCGGCAACAGGCCATTTTTAGTCGCATTCATATAAAAAATGTCACTAAAACTGCCAGCAATAACTGCTTTAAAGCCATAATCCATTAAAGCCCAGGCCGCGTGTTCTCGCGAAGAACCAGAACCAAAATTATCGCCTGAAACTAAAATCGTAGCCTTTTGATACTCTGGAAAGTTTAACACAAATTCAGGATTGGGCCTGTGATCTGACAAATAGCGCCAATCATCAAAAAGAAATTCACCAAAACCTTTTTTATCTACACGTTTCAAATACGTTTTTGGAATAATTTGGTCGGTATCCACATTATCATTCATAAAAGGAACAGTCATTCCCGTATAGACTTTAAATGCCTCCATTAACATGCAGCTCCTTTCACGATTTTTCGTACATCGACAAAAGTTCCATTTAGCGCAGCGGCAGCCGCCATAGCCGGACTACATAGATGCGTGCGGGAATTTTTCCCTTGACGGCCCACAAAGTTGCGATTAGAAGTAGAGGCACAGTGGACAAACTCAGGAACTTTATCTGGATTCATCCCCAAACACATGGAACAGCCGGGTTCTCGCCATTCAAATCCTGCGGCCTTGAAAACTTCATCTAGCCCTAACTTTTCAGCGGCCTTTTTTACTGGTCGTGAACCTGGTACAACAATGCCCGTGACACCGACTTTAATTTTTTTGCCTGCAATAATTTTAGCGGCTTCTTGTAAATCTGAAAGTCGGCCGTTAGTACAAGAACCAATAAAAACATATTCAATTGGAATATCATTGGGTGTTTGACCAGGCTTTAAATCCATATATTCATAAGCTAATGCATCATTATGATCTTTGATTGCAGGAAAGTTCTCTTCAAAAGAAACCCCCATCTCCGGATTGGTCCCCCAGGTAATATAAGGTGCTAAATTTTTGGCATCCAATTCTAATAACGTATCAAATTGGGCATCTTCATCTGTATAAAGCGTCTGCCAATCGGCTATAGCTGCGTCCATATTTCTAGGTGCATATTTACGTTTTGCAACATAATCAAATGTCTTTTGATCCGGGGCCATCATCCCCATTTTAGCACCACCTTCAATTGCCATATTACAAATAGTCATCCGCTCTTCCATTGATAAATTCGTAATTGTATCTCCGAAAAACTCCGCCGCATAGCCAACACCAAAATCCGTACCGTATTTAGCAATCAAAGCTAAAATAATATCTTTAGCATAAACTCCTGGTTGTAATTTCCCTGTTACTTTAATACCCATGCGTTTTGGTTTTTTCTGCCAAATTGTTTGCGTTGCAAAAACATGTTCCACCTCACTTGTGCCAATCCCAAAGGCAATTGCGCCAAAAGCACCATGAGTAGCCGTGTGGGAATCGCCACAAACAATGACTTTACCTGGTTGTGTCAACCCCATCTCTGGTCCTACCATGTGAACAATTCCTTGATTTTCTGAACCATTATCACAAAGCTCAATCCCAAATTCCTGACAATTTTGGCGTAAAGTATCGATTTGCTTTTTTGCAATCAAGTCCGTGATATTATGAATATCCACCGTTGGGACATTATGATCCATCGTGGCAAAAACTCGCTTGGGACAGCGAACTTTACGCTTAGCTTGTCGCAAGCCTTCAAAAGCTTGCGGTGAAGTAACTTCATGGATCAGCTGCAGATCTACATATAATAATTGAGCGCCTCCTGCTTCTCCTTTAATGACGTGACGTTCCCAAATCTTATCAAAAAGTGTTTTTCCCATCTTTTTACTCCCCTCTTATGCACATATGTTTTTCTTCCTTTAATCCACAAACTGTTTATGCTTGAATTTTATTTATGACAGCTGTTGTAAATTCCGTCGTCTTTGCACTACCGCCTAAATCAGCCGTAATGACACCTTCATCCATAACCGCAAAAACGGCTGTTTCAATTGCTTGCGCCATTTTTTCTTCACTAAAACTTTGTCGTAACATTAAAGCCGCTGATAAAATCATTGAAGCAGGATTGGCAATATTTTTTCCGGCAATATCTGGGGCTGAACCGTGAATGGGTTCATATAATGACACACCGTTTTCACTATGACTAGCACTTGGCAAAACACCTAATGTTCCCGGTAAAACAGAGGCTTCATCGCTTAAAATATCACCAAATAAATTTTCTGTGACAATCACATCAAATTCTGTGGGCTTTTGCACGATACGCATCGCACAGGAATCAACCAGCTGATGTTCCAATGTACAATCAGGGTATTGTTTGGCTACTTGCGTCACAACTTTGCGCCATAATTTACTTGTAGCCAATACATTGGCTTTATCCACCGACGTTACTTTTTTATTACGAGTTTGTGCAATTTGAAAAGCTTTATGGGCAATTCGCGTAACTTCTTTTTGCGTGTAACGGCAGGTATCAAAAGCTGCTTGTTCTTGTAACTCTCTTGGTTCGCCAAAATAAATGCCACTGGTTAATTCCCTCACCACGATAAAATCTGTCCCTTTTACGATTGCTTCTTTAATGGGAGATAAGGGTAGCAGTGCATCTGGCACACTGATTGGCCGAATATTGGCAAAGAGATTTAACGCTTTTCGTAGGGCTAACAGTCCTTGTTCAGGCGTTTGTTCGGCTTTTTCCCAAGGTGAACCTGCAATACCACCAATAGCCCCTAATAAAATTGCATCCGCATTTTGACAGGCAACTAATGTTTTTTGCGGCAATCCTTTACCACTGACTTCAATTCCAGCACCGCCAAAAGGTTGTTCATCAAATTGAAATTCCTGACCACACTTGGGTGCAGCTGCCTGCAACACAGCAATGGCACTATTCATAATTTCCGGTCCAATTCCATCCCCGGCTAAAACTGTAATTTTTTTCATCACGATTCCCCTCACCTTTATTATTTATCTTCTGAGAAAAGATTTTTTAGGTTACCACTGGCTTGAACATAGGCTTTTGCCGAAGCTTCTAAGACATCAAAATCAATGCCAATTCCGTTAATCCGTTTTTTTGTCTGGGGACATTCTAAAATCACCTGCACTTGTGCTTGCGCATCTTCGCCAGCAGTTAAAGCGGTGATTTCATAGCTGATCAAAACTGGCTGTTGTTCAAAAATCTGATCGATTGAATTGTAGATTGCTTGAATACTGCCAGAACCAATCGCAGAAGCCATTTTGATTTCTCCTTTTTTGTCACGAACCGAAACAATCGCGCCTTGATGGCCATTAGAAACATACTGTAACTGCACACCAGCTAAGTGAAGACTTGTTTCTTCTTGGCGTACTTGATCGGCTACCAAAGCCAGGAGATCCGCGTCAGTAATTTGCTTTTTCTTATCTGCCAAATTTTTGAAACGTTTAAAAAGTGGTTTGACTTCTGCTTCTGCTAAGCTGTAGCCCAATTCCTCCATTTTGGTTACAAAAGCGTGACGGCCAGAAAGTTTTCCCAGTGGCAAGGAGTTCGTATTCACCCCCACTAATTGTGGCGTAATAATTTCATATGTTTCTGGATTTTTTAAAACACCATCTTGATGAATTCCTGACTCGTGGGCATAGGCATTGCCGCCAATAATCGCTTTATTACGCGGAATAGAAATTCCTGAAAGACGGGCGATTAAATCACTGGTTCGTTTTGTTTCTTTAAGTTGAATTTTATTTTCACATTGATAGAAATCACGGCGAATATGCAGTGCTACGGCCACTTCCTCTAAAGCCGTATTTCCCGCACGTTCACCAATACCATTTATTGTACCCTCGATTCGATTGGCACCATTTTCAATTGCAGCCAATGCGTTGGCTGTGGCCATACCTAAATCATCGTGACAATGGGAAGAAAAAATAATTTCTTCTTCACTTTTGATATTTGCCAATAAATATTTGAACAAAGCACCATATTCAGTTGGATTGGAATAACCGACTGTGTCGGGGATATTGATAATTGTGGCACCCGCATCAATTGCCGTTTGAACAGCTTTTAATAAAAATTCTTTGTTGGTACGAGTAGCATCTTCAGGTGAAAATTGAACCTTGGCGAATTTTTCTTTTGCATAACTCACATGTTCCCAAATCGCTGCCAAGACTTGATCTTCTGTCATTTTTAATTTGTATTGCATATGCACATCACTCGTTGCCAAAAAGACATGAATTTGAGGAAACTTAGCATGTTGCAACGCTTCATAAGCACGATCAATATCTTTTTTCTGGCACCGCGCTAAGCCAGCTACCGTCATAGTGGTTGCCGCTTTGGCAATTGCTGTTACAGCCTCAAAATCTCCCTCTGAAGCAATCGGAAAGCCCGCTTCAATTGTATCAATGCCCCATTTTTCTAACTGTAAGGCAATCTGCACCTTTTCTTTCGTATTAAAATTAACACCGGGAGTTTGTTCGCCATCCCGTAGCGTTGTGTCAAAAAATTGAATCTCACGCATGTAATTCCCTCCTTGATGCGGTAATTTGCAATGTGCAACAGCTTTTATCTCCAAAAAAATTTATAAAAAAAGCATTCCATTAAGGTTTTAACCGTTAATGCAATGCGAATAGGACTCTTAAATTACCAAAAGAGTCCTAGGCTATAATAATAAATTCATCATGAATGTCGAAGTTGTCATTTTCATCACCTGCTTGTTTGTTACAAATATCATAAAGCTTCGTGAAAATGATGTCAACAGTTTATTCTAAATTTTCTGAATATTCTTTTATATTTGTTTTCAAAATTTGGTTACTCTTACGCATAAGATTAAACATACTTGGGTAGACAGACTTTTTTACTACGGAGCTACAAACTCTTTTTGAATCGTTTGATTTTTTTCATTGCCCATTCATAGTGACTCGCTGTTGCAGAAACAAAATAGCTTCCTAAGGTACTGCCTCCCACCCACGGAAATACTCCTTTTTCAAATAATTCTTCATTCGAAAATGTCTTAGCCAAATCCATAACTTGGTAATGCGTTTTAGCTATAAGTTGCAACGCCTCTTCATAACTGGTATTTTGATGTTTTAAAAAAAATTCCTCATTCATTTTCCCATAAGTTTTCCAATTATAGCCAGCTTTTAAAAACTGCTTTGCTTTTCCTTTTTGATTGGCCGCTACCCAATCTAACAGCAGCTTGTGCCATTCATACAGATGCACGAAAACATCCCGTAAATTTTTATCCCGCTGCCAATGTGCTTGCTTTTCCTTTTCAACGTCAAAGGTGAAATTTTGCGTTAAACTTTCCTGTGGCAGTGTGTCTAATAATTCCATCATATTAAGATAAGTATCATTTCCTGCTTGAAGTAACGCTTCTTTTGTTTTTGGTCTTGCCATTTTAATCCTCCCTAAGTTTTTAATAATCAGCCTACCACTTAAAATAAATTGTCTACTATTTCATTATGCCGTTATCCCTATAGGAGGCGTCAAGTGAAAACTAATCCTACCACTTGAAATATTCTTTATTTCCAATATTTTCGCATTTAATAAAAAGAAGCCTGTCAGTTTTCATAACTACCAAATACAAGTAGCACTATAACGACAAACTTTTTCCCAACAGCCTAAATTTTTTTAAGATTACAAAAAAACGCTAAGAACAGCGATAAAACTGCTCTTAACGTTTTTACACTTATTTTATTTTTCTACCTATTCAGCAGCTAAAGCAGCCATTGTAATGTAGTTGTAAGGTTGGTTAAAGTGTGGCAAGAAGAAGATATCCAATAATTTTAATTCGTCGATTGTAACGTGTTTGCTGATTGCCAGCGAGAACATATGGATTGCCATGGAAATATCTTCGGTGGAAGACATTTGTGCACCGACAATTCGACGTGAAGACGCTTCGTAAACGATACGAATTTTCACATCGCCATTTTCTTCTTTAATAAAACCAGGTTTTTGCAAGTCTTCGTAGTCCGTGTATTTAACTTCCATGTTGTTCTTTTGGGCTGCAGCAACAGACAAGCCTGTTGAAACCATATTAAAGCCAAAAATTGAAATACCATTTGAGCCTTGAACGCCAGCAGATTCAACCGGTGTGCCACCAATATTATGACCCGCCACAATTCCTGTACGAACAGCATTAGAGGCAAGTGCAATATAAGTCGTAGCATCAAGTGCATTAGAGTAAATGGTCGCACAATCTCCGACTGCATAAACATCTGGATCACTTGTTTGTTGGTGACGATCAACTAAATAAGCCCCATTAGCAAATAATTCTAAATGATCTTTTCCTAATTGTGCATTTGGCCCAAAACCAATCGCATTAATAACCATGTCCACTGGGTATTCGCCTTTTTCAGAAACAACGGCATCTACGCGGCTATCACCTTTATATTCTTTGATCAATTCTCCAAAATGTAATTCAATCCCGTGATCTGCCAAATTTTTATCCATATCATCTGTAAACCATTTATCATAATATGAAGGCAATGAACGATCAGCAGCATCAAATAATAAGACATTTTTGCCTCGGCGTTTTGCTGCTTCTGCAATTTCTACACCGATATAACCAGCACCAATGACAGCCACTGTTTTTACACTGTCTCGTGCCATTTCGCGATCAACATCTTGTCCTTCTTGGAATAATTTCAAGAAGTGAATTCCGTCTAAATCGTGACCGGGTACTTTAGGTGAAATTGGGCGAGAACCTGTGGCTAAAATAATTTTGTCATAATTTTCTTCAAACGTAGAACCGTCTTTTTTCTCGCAATGAACGATTTTTTTGTTAAAATCAACGCTGGTTACAGAAGTTTCCATATAAATTTTGGCGCCTTTTTCTTCAAATGCTTCTTTATTTGTATAAAAAAGGTCTTGATAACCATCTATTTGACGGCCTACCCACAAGGCAGTGCCGCAACCCAAGTAACTTAAGTTCGTATTGCGGTCGATCATCACGACTTCTTGATCTGGGTAATTATCTAATAATGTATTTGCAGCAGCAATTCCGGCATGGTTAGTTCCGACAATAATCGTTTTTGTCATTTTTTATTCCTCCAATAATAAACTCATTCATACTACTTTTTTCACAAACTTTTTCAAAAAAGAGAAAAAAGCAATTCTGAAAAAATAAGTGTGAAACAATCTATTTTCTGTTTCCGTTTACATTCTAGAAAAAAAAGAAGCTAAAGGCGATCATTCTGCTTGTGAATCTCTATTGCCTTATTTATAACAGGAGTTTTCATTCTAAAGCTTGCGATAATACGTTTTCAATATTAGAAATTTATGAGATAAAATATTTTTCACAATAATTATTCTAAAATAATAAATATTTTTAAGTGAAATGACATATCTGTTTTAGCTTAATTTGTTTTTAGTATTTTTTTTAGCTAAAATGCAACTAACAAACCACAAAGGAGACGCGCCAATGAAGCAGCCTGCCCCACCTCAATTACCAGTTTTAATTAAAAATGATTTTTTTATTGAAGATGAAGCCTACTTTGAAGCAAATCGTTTTACTAATAGCGATCACAGCTATTTAACTGGTAAAAACATCATCATTCGTCAAAGTGAATTAGAAAAAATCACCTTGCATAAAACCCGCCTGGACAATTTCGAGGCTAGCAACGTGATTTTTCGTAATTGTGATTTTTCCAATATTGAATGGCTTAAAGCCAGCTTTCATCAAGTAATTTTTGAACAATGTAAGCTCACGGGAGCCAATTTTGCAGAAAGTTATTTACGCGATTGTCAATTTCACGACTGTCTTTGTGACTTTGTCTCTTTTAGTCAAGGAAATTTGAAAGTTGTGACTTTCGCCAATTGTCGCCTGACTGATAGTGAATTTTACAATCTGAAATGGCAACATATAAACTTCATTAACAATGATTTAACAGGTAGTAATTGGGGCCATACATCTTTAAACAAGCTTGATTTTAGCAATAACAAATTTTATCGCATCATTTTAGAGCAAGAAAACTTGCGCGGGCTCATTGTCAATTCCCAACAAGCCTTAGTTATTGCAGCTAGTCTGGGGCTTGTTATTAAAGATTAGCTTATTTAATTCGGCGCCACATAGCCAAAAGCATCCAAACAGATAAGCCAATGCTGATCAACATTGCAATCCCCCAACCAAAAACAGAATTGGAGAATGGCAGCGGAACATTCATGCCAAAAAAGCCCGTAACAATCGTCGGTACCGTAAGCAATAACGACCAAATAGTTAAAAATTTCATCGTATCATTCAAATTATTATTTAAAAGATTATTATAGGCACCTGAAAGTTGGTCAATAACTTGAGCAGCTAAATTCGTCATCTCCACTGCTTGCTTGGCTTCAATTAGAGCATCTTCCAATTGCTCTTTTTCATTATCTTGCAGGCGATGGAAAATATTCAAGGCGCGGATTTGTTGCAATAAGACCGCATTTTGTTTGGTCGCTGTTACTAAATAGACCAAACCAATTTCAAGGTCAGAAAGTTCCAGTAAATTTTTATTTGTCGTCTTTTCCCGCAGTTTTTGATTTAAACGCATCCGCTCACTGTTCACTTCTTCAATCAAAGGAAAAAAAGAATCTGAGATTAAAAATAGCGTGTGGAACAATAAGCTGTATTCACTTTGTTTACTATTTTTGTGGAGTAAATTCTCCATCATATCTGCTACATAGCTGGTATGCTCTGTCGTAAAAGAAAAAAGATGATGTTCTTTAATAATAAAAGTCATCGGACTTGTTTCATAATGATTATCTGTTTTATGGCGATGAGGCACGTTATAAACCAGTAAAAAAGCATGTTCTTCGGGATCATATTCTACCCGCGCGCGTTCGTTTTTATCTAAAGAATATGTCAGCATCTCATCACTTAACTGGTACTTTTCTTGTAATTCACTTAAAGTGGTGACACTGTGATTATCGACTTGGACCCAATAAGAGGCGCCTTGATTAAATTCTCTTTTATGTTCCATATTCCACCTCATTTGATTTTCTATCTTCAATTATAACAAAAAACGCTGGAATCCCTATTCATAAGCCTGGATTCCAGCGTTTTACTTTTTAGCCGATAAATTCTAATTGGCGAATTTCTGCCAACTTGTCATCAATCAGTTGGATAACTTCTTTTGCCGCTACTTCATCTTCCACGAAATTCAACAGATCGCCATCAATTTGTAATTTTGGACTCTCGTGATAGTTTTCAAACCACGCATCATAACGACGATTTAATTCTTGATAATAATCGTAAAGACTTGGATCATATTCCAATTGTTCAAACTCGCGGCCACGTTTTTTAATTCGCGCTAACATCGTTTCAAAGGACACTTTGATGTGAACCAATAAATCAGGATGCTTTTTTTGAGCGGCAAATGGCAATTCTTGCATCATATTGGCCAACAATTCATCGTACACTTGTACTTCTGTGGCAGTTGCCCGACCCAAATCAGCATTTAAATGAAATAATAAAGAATCTTCATAGATCGAACGATCCAAAACATTGTCTTCGTGTTGCAATGCTTTTTTTATACTATCAAATCGTTTATTCAAAAAGTAAATTTGCAATAAAAAAGCATATTTATTGGGATCTTGATAAAATAAGGGCAATACTTCATTATCATCAACTGATTCATAAAATGCTTCGCTGTTTAAATGATTGGCAATCATTTCTGTTAAACTTGATTTACCTGCGCCAATGGTACCTGCTAATACAATCACACTCATGGACCTCCAACTCACCTATCACTAAATATTGTGTTTTTTCTCTACCTGACACACTATACCCCACAACATCTTGTTGCGTCAAATAAGAAAGTACTCACAAAAACAGGTACTATTTTGATAAAATCCGCTACCAATATGGCTTAAAAATTAGAACAAGCCACCTGAGTGAAAAAAATTATTTGACTGACAAAAAAATAGCTTTCTATAGTTTACCTTTATAAATGCAATGAATTTAAAAAAAGAAGTTAAAAAAATCTCTTAAGAAAAAATTGAAAAGCGTTGAAATTTTTCATAAACCCTTAACGATTCGCTTAATTTTTAGTAGAATGGACAAGCAGTACATATTTTGTTTTATTTAAATATAAAAAGAAATGAGGCATTTGCATGAAATCCAGTGGTGAAGGTAATGCCAATGGAAAAATTATTTTGATGGGGGAACATTCTGTTGTCTATGGAAAACCCGCCATCGCTTTTCCTTTCCAACCGACCCATGTCACAGCTGAAATAACCGACCACATTTACGACGTATTACGTTCGGGTTATTTTGTCGATCCCTTAGCGAAGGCACCAAAAAGTCTGGAAAATATTAAAACACTCATTCACCAATTGCGTCATGACTTTTCTACGCCACCAGTACAAATTACAATTTCTAGTACCATTCCCGCTGAAAGAGGAATGGGATCAAGCGCTGCTGTTGCGGTAGCCATTACCCGGGCATTTTTTGATTGGCAAAATTTACCCCTAAGCCATGAGCTTTTATTAACCTATGTAAATTATGCTGAGAAAATTTCCCATGGGAATCCAAGTGGCATTGATGCTGCAGCCACAGCCGGTGATGAACCGATTTTATTTCAAAAAGGCGCAGCTTTTGAGACTTTTCCTATCAACATCAATGGCTTTTTAATTGTGGCAGATACCGGTGTTAAAGGCAAAACCCGCCAAACTGTTAAAGCAGTCGCGCAACGTTTTGAACAAGATAATAAGACTACTGGTCATTTAATTAATGAGCTAGGAGACTTAACTTTAAAAGCTAAAAAGGCTATTTTAAATAATCAAGCCGCGTATCTGGGAGAACTAATGAATGCTGCCCAAAAAAACTTAGCCGCCCTACAAGTAAGCGATCAAACATTGGATAATTTAATTATGGTGGCCAATCAAAATGGCGCACTAGGCGCTAAACTAACTGGTGGTGGTAAGGGTGGCTGCATGATCGCCCTAGCTTCAGATTACAGTACCGCCAAAAAAATTACGACCGCTTTAACTAACCAAGGTGCCAAAGCAACTTGGATTCAAGAATTAGGAGTTTATCAATATGCTTAAAGGAAGTGCCCGGGCACACACCAATATCGCCTTAATCAAATACTGGGGCAAAGCCAATGAAGAATTAATTATTCCCATGAACAACAGTCTCTCATTAACTTTAGATGCTTTTTATACCGAGACGACGGTAATATTTTCAGAAGATTTAACAGCAGATACCTTTTATTTAGATGATATTTTACAAGATGAAAAAAGCACAGAAAAAGTCAGCCGCTTTTTAGACTTAGTGCGCAAAATGGCAACTTGTCCGCTTTTCGCTGAAGTAAAAAGTTATAATCATGTTCCTTATGCCGCTGGTTTAGCTTCATCTTCAAGCGGCTTAGCCGCCCTAGCTGCCGCTTGCAACCAAGCGCTGCAATTAGATTTGTCTGATCGGGATTTATCCCGCTTAGCGCGCCGTGGTTCAGGTTCTGCTTGTCGCAGTATTTTCCCTGGTTTTGTGGAATGGCAAAAAGGTAACAGCGATGAAACTTCTTTTGCTGAAGTGGTGCCAAGCAATGGCTGGGAAAATGAACTGGCAATGCTCTTTATTTTGATTAACGATCAAGAAAAAGATGTTTCCAGCCGTGATGGTATGCGACGAACAGTCGAAACTTCAGCCTTTTATGAAGGTTGGTTGCAAACGGCACCGCAAGATTTAGCCAGTGCTAAAATTGCCATCCACGCGCAAGATTTTAATAAGTTAGGTAGCATCGCTGAAAACAATGCTTTAAAAATGCACGGCACGACATTAGCAGCCGTACCACCATTTACTTATTGGTCACCTGACAGTTTAAAAGCAATGCAGGCGGTCAGAAAAATGCGGGCAGCAGGAATCCCTTGTTATTTCACCATGGATGCTGGACCAAATGTTAAAGTATTATGCCTGAAAAAAGATGCTGAAAAAATCAAAGCTAAATTACGTGATTATTTTGCAGCAGATCAGCTTGTCACCGCTTTTAGCGGTCCAGGAATTACGTATTTATAAATGGAGACACATTACAGGGGGAAAAAGAAATGTTAGTGGAAGCTTCGGCTCCAGGAAAACTTTATATTGCAGGAGAATATGCCGTGGTTGAAGCTGGGCACCCTGCAATTATTATCGCCGTTGATCAATTTATCACAGTTACCATCACAAAAGCCACAAAAAGTGGTAGCATCCAATCGGCGCAATACAGTGAATTACCAGTAAAATGGACGCGCCGCGGTGGCGAACTGGTTTTAGATATTCGGGAAAATCCATTTCATTATATTTTGGCAGCAATTAAAATCACCGAAAAATATGCCCAAGAACAAGGCAAACAATTGGCTTTCTTTGATTTAAAGGTCACAAGTGAATTGGATAACTCTAATGGTCGTAAATACGGTCTTGGTTCCAGCGGAGCGGTAACAGTCGCAACAGTAAAAGCATTAAGTGCGTTTTATGAACTTTCGCTAACTCCCATGATGACTTTTAAACTCGCAGCCTTATCTCACCTAGAAGTGCAAGGCAATGGCTCTTGCGGAGATATTGCCGCAAGCTCTTACGGCGGCTGGATTGCTTTTTCTACCTTTGAACAAAATTGGTTGCAAAAACATCGCCAAGCAGAAAGTATCACGACTTTATTAGCAAAAAAATGGCCTAAGCTTGCTATTACACCGCTGCCAGAAGTTTCTCATCTGCGTTTGTTGATCGGTTGGACAGGATCTCCTGCGTCTACTTCTGATCTGGTGGATCAAGTAAATGAATCCAGAGCAGATAAGAAAACCTCTACTTCTTATGAAGAATTTTTAGCCGCCAGTAAAGACTGTGTAGAGCAAATGATTACTGGTTTTCACACCCAAAATATCAGCTTGATAAAAAAAATGATCAAGAAGAACCGGCGGCTTTTAAACGAATTAACCCAAATCACCAATGTCACGATTGAAACACCCCCATTAAAAATGCTCTGTGATTTAGCTGAAAATTACGGCGGTGCTGCCAAATCCTCTGGCGCTGGTGGCGGTGATTGCGGTATCGTGATTACCGATCAAAAAAGTGGTATATTGCCTTTGATGAGCGTTTGGGAAAAAGCTGGTATCACACCGCTGCCCCTACACGTTTATCATTATCAAAAAAAGGTTGAAGAAAGGACGCAGCATGAATCGTAAAGATGAACACGTAAGCTTAGCAAAAGCTTTTCATAAAGAAAAAACAAATGATTTTGACGCAGTCCGTTTAATTCATACCCCGTTACCACAAATTGATGTAAAAGATGTCAGTTTAAAAACAGAGATTTTAAATCACGAAGAAAACTTTCCTTTTTTCATTAACGCCATGACTGGTGGTTCCAAAAAGTCATTACAGATTAATCACGATTTGGCCCTTATTGCTAAAGAATGTCAGTTAATGATGGCAACAGGCTCTGTCACAGCTGCTTTAAAAGACGAAAGTGTCAGTGATAGTTTTAAAATAGTGCGCCAGATTAATCCAGCTGGCTTTTTTCTTGCCAATATTGGTGCGCACAATGCCTTAGAAAATGCGCAACGTGCCGTGGAACTATTTGGTGCTAACGCCTTACAAATCCATCTAAATGCACCGCAAGAATTGGTCATGCCTGAAGGAGATCGAACTTTTTCGGATTGGTTAGACAACATCGCTGAAATTGTCGCAAAACTCCAAGTACCAGTAATAGTCAAAGAAGTTGGCTTTGGCATGACCAGAGAAGCGATGCTGCAATTAATCAGTGTTGGGGTTCAAACGATTGATGTTTCTGGTCAAGGCGGTACTAGTTTTACCCAAATTGAAAATGCACGCCGACCAAAACGTGAGATGGCGTATTTAAGTGAATTTGGTCAATCGACTGTTATTTCGTTACTTGAAGCTGCCCAAGTAACGCGCTCCTTTGAAGTAATCGCCTCAGGTGGCATTCGCAATGCTTTTGATATTTTTAAATCATTAATTTTAGGTGCTGACACAGTAGGTATTTCTGCCACCATTTTAAATCAACTTTTAAGCCACGGCGTTGAGGCTACGATTGAGATGATTCAAAATTGGCAAGAAGATTTGGCGCTTCTTTACACCATGGTAGGTAAAAAAAATACTCATAGTTTAGAAACAGTTCCGCTTATTTTTACTGATGAAGTTTGGCAGTGGTGCCAAGCCCGCGGCATTGATGTAAGAAAGTATGCAAGCAGAGGACAAAATGAAATACCGCTTCGTTTTTAAACTTCAGTTATCACTTAGATAAAACAAAAAATAACGTCTTTTTTCAAAATTTGAAAAGGACGTTATTTTTTATTGATCATTTTTTAAAAAGTCGTTTAAAAAAACATTTTTTTCTGGTGCCGCACTTTCTTTTGTAACTGGTACTTTAGCTAAATCGACTACCAGATTAGGTTCTTTTTGCAAAGTCCGGTTGAGTTCTGTGATACCTTTTAAACTTTCTGTCAATCGCCGGATTGCCCCTGGTGTCAAATCAAATTTTGCTTTTGCTTCTGCTTGCCCTTCTGTTGACTGTAACTCACCAATAATTGCTTGTAATAAGGTATATTGCTGTTGCAAAATATTTCGTAATTCATAATTTTTAAGCTCGTTTTCTGCTTGATCTTTAAAAAAATATGTTACGACAGATAAACTTTCGCCGTAATCGACTAAGTCATTACGTAATTGGATTAATGTTGCGTCATCAGTAGGATTTTCAATTCCTGCGACAAATTTCTTCAATAATACTTGAGACGTTTTTAATTCCCCAATTGCTTCTGCTAACATTTTTTCACTTCCTTTCCCCTTATTTCTTTATAGCCAAGTATCAAATTATGTGCCCAAAAAGTCAAGGAGTATGAGAAAAGCTTTTTGAACTCGTTTTGCTTCCAAGCATTAGGACAGAATTTCAATAAATTGCTTTTCAAATTTCTTGGAATTTTAGCTTAATGTCGCAGAAAGTTAGTTCAAAAAACTAGACATCTAGAAAAGCTGAAGGAATCGCTCTGCCCTGAGCCATAAGACCACAATTTGCTAAAATGGCTGTTTCATTTTTGCTAATTTTGGCTTTTGGCCGAAGGGGTGATTCAGAAAGCTAGACAACTGGAAAAGCTTTTTGAACTTGTTTTGCTTCCAAGCATTAGGACAGAATTTCAATAAATTGCTTTTCAAATTTCTTGGAATTTTGGCTTAATATCGCAGAAAGTTAGACATGAAGAATCTTCTGTAAATGAATTTATCTAGGCAAAGATTTTAACCTTTTCTAGTAAAAAACCGCCCAGCTGCTAAGAAGCCGGGCGGTTTTTGTTAATCAAAAATATCAAATATCGTCTTAAACGTCAGCTATAAAATTAAGCTTTTTCGTTGTACGCTTCAATAATGATACCTTTTAATTCAGAGATTAAAGGTTCTTTTGGATTTGCTGTTGTACATTGGTCTTCATAAGCAAGTTCTGCCATACGATCAACAGTTGTATCCAATGTTTGTTGCGTTACACCTTGGGCTTTCAAGCTCATGTCGATGCCGACTTTTTTACCTAATTCGTAAACTGCTGTTGCTAATGCTTCAACTAATTCTTCAGTTGTTTCACCTTTAAGGCCTAAGAATTTCGCAATATCCGCATAGTCTGTATCAGCACGGAAGTAGTCATATTTAGGGAACATCGCATGTTTTTGTGGGTCTTTGGCATTGTAACGGATGATGTGCGGTAATAAAATCGCATTTGTACGTCCGTGAGGAATACCGTATTCACCACCAATTTTGTGTGCAATTGAGTGACAAATACCCAAGAATGCATTCGCAAATGCCATACCAGCCATTGTTGAAGCGTTATGCATTTTTTCACGAGATTCCATATCCGGTGTTTTCACTGATTTTTCTAAATAGTCAAAGACAATTTTAATTGCTTGTAAACTTAAACCACGTGTGTAATCAGATGCCATAACAGAAACATATGATTCAATTGCGTGAGTTAATACGTCCATACCTGTATCGGCAGTTACACCTGCTGGTACTGACATTACAAACTGAGGATCCACGATGGCAACATCTGGAGTCAATGCGTAGTCAGCTAACGGGTATTTTACATGGGTTTCGCTATCTGTGATAACTGCAAATGGTGTTACTTCTGAACCAGTACCTGAAGTAGTTGGGATACATACAAATTGTGTTTTTTCAGGTTTGCCAATTTTGTAAGTCCGTTTGCGGATATCTAAGAATTTTTGTTTCGCGCCAAAGAATGAAGTGTCTGGGTGTTCAAAGAACATCCACATACCTTTTGCCGCATCCATTGCAGAACCACCACCAAGAGCAATTACTGTGTCAGGTTGGAAAGCGTTGAATACTTCAAGACCTTTGTAAACAGTGTTTGTTGAAGGGTTAGGTTCAACATCTGAGAAGATTTCAATTTTCACATCGTTTTTACGACGAGCTAAAACTTCACGAACTGTATCTGCGTAACCAAATTGCACCATACCTGGGTCACAAACGATCATGACACGTTCAACATTTTCCATTTTTTCCAAGTACAATAAAGAGTTCTTTTCAAAGTAAATTTTTGAAGGTAATTTGAACCACTGCATGTTATTTCTCCGTTTCGCGATAGTTTTAACGTTGATTAAGTTGATCGCAGATACGTTCTTAGATACAGAGTTACGACCGTAAGAGCCACAACCTAATGTTAATGATGGAATCATTTCGTTGTAGATATTCCCGATACCACCTTCAGCAGATGGAGAGTTTACTAAGATCCGGCAAGCTTTCATTTTCAAGCCATATTGTAATTGCAAGTCTTCGTTTTCAGAGTGGATAACTGCTGTATGGCCAAGACCGCCTAATTCCAACATACCTTGCGCTAGGTCAAAACCGTGTTCTGTGCTTTCAGCTTTCATCATAGCTAAAACTGGTGATAATTTTTCGCGAGATAATGGATAATCCGCACCCACACCGTCAAGTTCTGCGATTAGCATTTTTGTCCCTTCAGGAACTTTGATACCGGCTAATTTTGCAATTTCAACTGCTGGATGACCAACGATTGCTGGGTTAACAGCATATTTACCTTCGTTCATTACAGCATCTTCTAATTTTTTCAATTCTGATTTTTTCACAACATAACATTGATGCGCTTCAAATTCAGCTTTAACAGCAGCGTAGATTTCTTTATCGACAATCACGCCTTGTTCAGAAGCACAGATCATACCGTTATCAAATGTTTTTGAAACGATAACGTCATTTACTGCCCGTTTGATTTTAGCTGTTTTTTCGATGTAAGCTGGTACGTTACCTGCACCTACACCTAGAGCTGGTTTACCAGTTGAATAAGCTGATTTAACCATACCAGGACCACCAGTTGCTAATACAATGGCAACGCCTGGATGATTCATTAATTTTTGTGTTGCTTCGATTGAAGAATGTTCTTTTTCAATCCATTGGATACAGTTTTCAGGAGCACCTGCTGCAATTGCAGCGTCACGCACGATACGAGCTGCTTCTTTTGAACATTCTTGTGCAGATGGGTGGAAAGAGAAGATAACTGCATTTGCAGTTTTCAATGAGATCATCGCTTTAAAAATTGTTGTTGAAGTTGGGTTAGTTGTTGGTACAACTGCTGCAACCACGCCAACTGGTCCTGCAACTTCGATTAAACCTTTTTGCTTGTCTTCGCCAATAATGCCGACTGTTTTATCGTGTTTAATTGAATTCCAGATATATTCTGATGCGTACATGTTTTTGATTGCTTTATCTTCAACAATCCCACGACCAGTTTCTTCAACTGCCATTTTTGCTAAAGGCATATGTTTGTCTAAAGCAGCCATTGCCATTTCATGAACGATTTTATCTACTTGTTCTTGTGTAAAGTTTTCCATTTGTTTAGCAGCCGCATTTGCTTTTGCTGCCAAATCGTCGATTACTGCATCTGTATCGATTACTTTAACTTCTTTTTCCAATGTCTTAGCCATTGTGTTCCTCCTAAAAGTTGGTTAAATTTTCTTTGTTAATCATTTCACATACAGAACTATACACTATATTTTTTTCGTTGTAAATACTTTTTGTGATTTTTTTCACAGTTTTTGTTATAACGCTGTTTTTACTGTTCCAATCACGTTTTGACAAACATTGATTTAAAAGTAAAGAAAGCAGTTACAAGATTTTCATCTATTGTAACTGCTCGTAAAATATTTTTTTATTTCGTTAGATAAAATGAAAATAGATTAATTATAACTTAAGTATTTTATTTTCATTTAGACTTTTTAATACCATTTAAAAACTCGTGCAAAATGACACAATTTATTTTTAAGTGAAACTTTTTACCATTTTTTCTAAGCCCAGTTCTAACTTGCTTTTTGAACACCCGATATTTAGACGCAAGAAATTACTCCCCTCATCGCCGTAAACACTGCCATCCATAATTGCAACTTGCCCAATTTCTATTAAGCGTCGTTGGACAACTTCCATTGGTAAATTAAGTTTTGTGATATCTAGCCACATCAAATACGTTGCTGTTGAATCAACGATTTTTATTTGCGGCAAATTTGCTGCCAGATATTTTTTAACAAATGCAAAATTGGCGTCTAAGTATTCATTTAATTCATCCACCCAGTAACTACATTCATAATACGCAGTCATAGTAGCCAACATGCCAAGATTGCTAGCTGAAGACAGACCATCTTGATTTTTCAAAGCCAGTTGAAACTGCTCGCGTATTCTTTCATCTGGTAAAATAGCGTATGAAAAAATTAACCCCGGAAAATTGAAAGTTTTAGACCCCGATGTTACTAGCGCAACATTTTTATCCATGAAATCTATAATCGGGTGGTGCTTTTGCCCCTTACGAAGGATATCCATATGAATTTCATCACTGATCAAAAAGACATCGTATTGCCAACACAAGCTGACAATTTTAGCCAATTCTTCTTTTTGCCACACGCGTCCAGTAGGATTGTGAGGAGAACATAATAACAGCACCGTATTCTCTTGACTTGCTAATTTTAGTTCTAAATCTTGCCAATCAATTTCATACTGACCTTCTTCATAACGTAAGGGATTGGGAATAATTTTACGTTCATTACCAGCAATTGTTTTATAAAACGCATCATAGGCCGGTGTTTGAACGATAACACCTTCTCCTTTTTTAGAGACGATTTGCAATAATTTTGAAATGCTATACATGACTGTCGGACTATAAACGATATCTTCTGGCGTAAGATAACTCGTGAACCTTTTTTCATACCAATGTAAAATACTTTGTTTAAATGTTTCGTGATTCCAGCGGGTATAACCAAAAACTGGATGTTGCAACCGGTCTTTTAAAGCTGTCATTACTTCATCAGGTAAAGCAAAATCGGTATCTGAAATCGTAAAAGGTAGCAAGTCCGCTACGCCAAAACGATCTTGAACATAATCCCATTGGGTACAAAATGTACCTTTACGATTGACGACTGTGTCAAAATCCATCGTCTTTGCCTCTTTTCTTAAATCAAATTGTCTAGTGCATTGCGCACTGTTGTAACTTTAGTACCGATAATGACTTGAACATTGGTATCATCCAAATGCACGACGCCTAAAGCCCCTAATTTTTTCAATTCATCATCTTGAACTTTTTTGCCATCTTGTAAAACTAAACGAAGACGTGTAATACAATTGTCCAATGATTCAATATTTTCTGCGCCACCTAAAGCATTTAAAATGCCCGTCGCATCATAGCCACCTTTTTTAGCGTAGTTTGTCTCAGTATCAGTGTATTCTGTTTCATCTACTACTGCCTCACGACCTGGTGTTTTCAAGTCTTTTCGTAAGATAACAGTTTTAAAGACGAAGTAGTAAATTGCAAACCAAAAAGCACCCACGATTAATACCATCCACCATTTCGTATAATTACCTTGCATTACACCAAAGATTAAGAAGTCTAATACCCCACCATCTGTGTTGCCAATCGTAACTCCTAATAAGCTCATAATCATAAAACCAGCGCCAGTCATAATAACATGGAAAATCCATAGTAATGGGCTAATAAACAAAAATAGAAATTCAATCGGTTCTGTGATTCCTGTGACAAAAGTTGCAATTACGCCGGAAATTAATAGTCCTTTAATTTTATGACGATTTTCTGGTTTGGCAGTTTGATACATTGCCAGTGCGGCTGCTGGTAGACCAAACATAAATGTTGGCATTTTACCTTGTGATAAAAAGGCAGTAGCAGCAGAGCTGATTGGTAAATTATTTTGCAATTCTGCATAAAAAATATTTAAAGCACCAAAAACTTCTTTACCATCAATTACTGCATGACCCCCAGCTTCTGTGAAACGAATCATAGATACTAGAATATGATGCAGGCCAAATGGGAGTAATAAACGTTCGCCTGAACCAAATAAAAATGGACCAAATGGACCAGCTTTTTGAATTAAAGTGCCAATACCAGTAATAAGTAAAGCAAATACTGGCCAAATCATCGGAATCGCTGTCCCTACCAACGCCATTACAAGTGATGTGATAATTGGTACAAAACGAGCGCCTGAAAAGAAAGCAAAACTATCTGGCAGCTGCGTTTGATAAAAACGATTATGCAGATGATAGACGATTACTCCGGCAATAATACCCCCTAGTACACCCATTTCTATTGTCTGAATACCAAAGACCATTCCTTGGCCTGCTTCTCGTAAACTTTCAGCAGCAGCTAAGTTGTTTGTTTCAGTTAAGTAAAAATTGATGGCTAAATTCATTACAACGTAGCCGACAAAACCAGAAAAGGCTGCTACCCCTTTTTCTTTACGAACTAAACCTAAAGGAATTGCCATGGCAAACATAACTGGTAAATAAGTAAATGCAAAACCACCAATCGCTGACATAAAGCGGAAGATAACTTGTAAAATATCATTTCCTAAAAATGGTAAGGCTTGGATTGTTGACTCACTAGAAAATGAACTCCCAATCCCTAGTAAAATCCCCATAAACGCCAGCAATGCTACTGGAAGCATAAACGTTTTTCCTAATCCTTGAAAAAATTCCCAAAACCCAGCTTTTTTCTTCATTCTTGTGTCCTCCACACTTGTTATTTTTATTATCATCTGTTCTTATGCTAATTAAATGAGTGCTGTAAATTATTTCGGATACATTAGATAAGTTTCAGTGATAATTTTTAATTTGTGGTAGTGCATAATATTTTTTTATTTTATTACACATCACCTGCAACAAGAAAAACGTTATGTATCCGCTTTCTTATTACTTGTCTTATTTTAGCCAGTTAAAACAAAAATGCAATATTTGCGAAAGACAATGAAAGAGCATACAAGATTTTGTATGCTCTTTCATTATCGCTATTGCCATTTTTATCTCATTTTTTCTGCTAGTTTCATCATTAAAATATCTGTAACAGCTGTTAAAGACACCCGCGAGCTTAAATCAACTTGATCAAAATAAACCATTTCTACCATAACTTGTAAGGGATAGTCCGCCAGTTTAGCCAAGGTTGAATTCTTCGTTCCCACGATAGCAATGATTGGAACTTTATTTGCCATCAGGTTACGGGCGTATTCCATTAAATGAATTGTCTCGCCGCTATTGGAGACAATAATTGCGGCATCTTTTTTTGTTAAAGATTTAGAAACCGCTTGAAGTTCATCCCAATCAATTCTTGCAGAGGCATTTTTACCTAAGAAGGTTAATTTGCGTGCAGCTTCAATACAATTTGGCAAACTGCCTCCAACACCAAATATTTCAATTTTTTCAGCATGAAACAACTTTGTCACTACTTCATCTAACGGCTCTTTTTGCAACAGACGAAATGTTTGATGCAATTGTTTTTCAATTGAGGCCATAATGGTTTTTATGTCGTGATCAATTCGTAAATCGTGCTGTTCTGCTTTTTCCACATCGTCATATTGCGCAATCGCGTATTTTAATTCTTGAAAGCCGCGAAATCCCAGATGTTTTGCCGTACGCGATACTGTCGCCGTTGAAATGAACAGCTCCCCAGCGACTTCATCGGCGGTCATCTGCCCAATTTTTTGCGGATTACGTAAAATATAATCAAAAACTTGGCGTTCCAATTCACTTAGCTGGTCCCGTCTTTTTTGCAGTTTATTAATTAAGCTTTGCATTTTTTTCTCCTTGTATTAAAAAGGTCGTGCAAACTCCATCTTTTTTATGTATCGGGTATTTTTTTATTAGCTGACTAACACTAAAGGATAAAAGAAAAATCCCGCAAAAGCAGGATTATTCTTTATCGCTATTTTCGTCAGTTGAATCTGTTGAATCAGAAATTAAGTCTTCTGTTTTAACTTCTGTCACCGTATCGTCAACTACGACAGATTTACCAGGAGTAATTGATTTGATTGCTTGTTTATCAAAAACAAGAAACACACCTTCGCAATCGATTGTTACGGTTTTATTCGTTTCGTCAACTTCAGACAAAACACCATGTAAGCCGCCGATTGTTACAACTTCATCGCCTGGTTTCATTGCATTCAACGTATTTTGACGTTCTTGTTGTTGTTTTTTCGTTGAACGTGACATAAACCACATTGCCCCTAATAAAACAACGAACATGATAATCGTTGGTAAGCCACCCATTTTATTCACCTCGTTTAATTTGATTCACAAGAATAACTTTAACAAAGATTCTTTACTTAAACTAGTTTTTTCTATGAATTTTAAAAACTTTTCGCGTTTTCTTTATTATAGCCATATTCTTCAAAGAAAGCTTGACGAAATTCTAACAAGTTATCATCCATGATTGCTTGGCGAACTTGTTTCATTAGATTCAACAAGAAGTATAAGTTGTGATATGTGGTTAAACGGATCCCAAAGGTTTCATCACAATGAATCAAATGACGAATATATGCGCGACTGTAATTACGACAAGTATAGCAATCACATTTTTCATCTAATGGTCTAAAATCGTGGGCAAATTTTGCATTTTTTACAACTAACCGGCCTTGTGAAGTCATACAAGTACCATTGCGGGCAATTCTTGTTGGTAAGACACAGTCAAACATGTCAATTCCGCGAATCACACCATCAATTAGTGAATCTGCTGCCCCAACGCCCATTAAATAGCGGGGCTTATGATCTGGAATCAGCGGTGTTGTGAAATCTAAGACGCGATTCATTTCAGCTTTTGGTTCACCAACTGATAACCCACCAATAGAATAGCCGGGAAAATCCATACTAATTAAATCTTTGGCACTTTGACGACGTAAATCTTCAAAGCCAGCTCCTTGGATAATACCAAACAAACCTTGGCGATCTGGATTGGCGTGGGCTTCTAATCCTCTTTGTGCCCAACGTGAAGTCCGTTCAACGGATTTTTTGACATAATCATAACTTTCATCAAACGGCGGACATTCATCAAAACTCATCATAATATCTGAACCCAGTTTATTTTGAATATTAATCGCTTTTTCTGGTGATAAGAAAAGCGGTGCACCATTTAAGTGATTTTTAAAATGAACGCCTTCTTCGGTGATATTACGCATATCGGCTAATGAAAATACTTGAAAGCCACCTGAATCAGTTAAAATAGGTTGATCCCAATTCATAAACTTGTGCAAACCACCAGCTTCTGCAACTAGATCTTCCCCTGGTCGTAGCCATAAATGGTAAGTGTTACTCAAAATTACTCCGGCACCCATTTCCTTTAATTCTTCTGGCGCCATAGTTTTTACAGTTGCTAATGTTCCTACTGGCATAAACATTGGGGTTGGAAAAGTCCCGTGAGGTGTAATCAGTTCACCTAACCGAGCTCCCGTATGTTTTTCTTTTTTTATTAAACGGTATTTGATGGCTGGTTCTTGTGCCATTTTACTCCCTACTTTCTACTTTGTTCTTTGTAGCTTCAACCATCATAAAGGCTCGGGAAAAAATTTGCAAGGTTATAATTTCTACTGTTATTTTCTCTTAATAAATGTGCTTTTATTCCCTTAAAAAAAGGCAAAATACAGAAAAATTCTTGTAATTTTCCAAAAGTTAAAGTTTTTGTTATACTAATATTACTTTGAAAAAGGAGTTGAAAAAAATGAAATCATCTGGTGAATTAAAGTTAGAAGCAAAACAAATGCTACAAGGGCGCTGGAAAGATGCCGTTTTAATGAACTTAATCCCAACGGTTATTGGTATTGCAATTGCAGCAATTATTATCATTCCTCTTATTGCTATTATTAGTGGTATCGCACTTTTTAGTCCTGATACATTGGATACCGTTTCAAATGGGATTCAAAACAGTAACGGTGATGTCTCTTGGACAGCACAAATTGGACAACAAGGTGGCGGCATTATTAGCGGGCTTCTGACCTCTATTTTTGTCTCTGGAATGTCTTGGACTTTCTTAGATATTTACCGTGGCAAACGTGTGGACATCCATCCAATGAGTGATATTTTCCGTGCATTCAAAAGCCCTTATCTAGTTGGCGTTGTATGTATTTACCTACTTTCAACAATCTTTATTGGTTTGTGGTCTTTACTATTCTTAATTCCTGGGATTGTTAAAAGTTATTCTTATTCACAAGCGAACTTTATCTATTACGATATTTTAGATGGTACTGGCCAAAAACCAGGTTATCTTGAATGTATTACTGCAAGCCGTCGCTTAATGAACGGCTACAAAGGCCAGTTATTCTGGTTGGATCTAAGCTTTATCGGTTGGCACATCTTGGCAGTATTGACTTGCGGTATTGGCTACTTATGGTTAAATCCTTATATTTATGCCACTAAAGCAGCTTTTTACAACAACTTACCAAACGAAGCCGAAACTTTTTAATAAGTCATGCTAGTGTAAAAAAATCAAACACAAAAAAACTCTGTTACTTTCATTTTAGATGAAGGCAACAGAGGTTTTTTTATCTTAGCGTAAAAAGAGCATTCTAAAAATTTCAGGAATTTTTTATTCTTCGTCAGTTGAAAAATGAAACTTAATCATTTCATTTACAAATACCGGGACGATTGATAAAATCGCCACTAAAAACCAGTGATTTAAGCTAATATGCACTAAATTAAACAAGTCTTGTGTAAAAGGCAACAAAGCAATTGCAGTTGTAATCAAAATCGCTAAGACTGCCATTTCAAACAATGATTTATTCGTTGCTAATTTCACTTGGAAAATCGAACGACTGCTCCGAACATTAAAAACATGAATAATCGAAGAATAGGCTAAGACTAAAAAGGCAACCGTCTGACCTACTTCAGCACTTGCATCTACCCATGGACTAACGCTATCCACAAAAGAACCAAGATAATAACCAAATAGTGTTACTACAGTAAAGATACCTGCATTTACCGCAATCTTCTGCCAAAGACCACGGGCAAAAATTCCTTCATGAGCTGGAATTGGTGGCTCATTCATAATTCCCGCTTCAGCTGGCTCTCTTCCTAAGGCAAAACCTGGCAAGCCGTCTGCTACAACATTTACAAATAGCAATTGCACAGCACTAAATGGTGCTCCCCAGCCAATCAGCATAGCAATAAGGACGATGAAAATTTCTGAGATATTACAGCTTAATAAAAAGTTGATCGCTTTACGGATATTTTGATAAACAGTTCGCCCCTGCGCAACTGCATCAACAATTGTAGCAAAATTATCGTCGGTTAAAACAATATCTGCTGCTCCTTTGGCAACATCTGTCCCGGTAATTCCCATCGCACATCCAACGTCACTAGCATTTAGTGCCGGTGCATCATTGACACCATCTCCGGTCATGGCCACGACAGCACCCGTTCGCTGCCATGATTTTACAATTCTGATTTTATCTTCTGGTGTTACACGAGCATAGACGGTTAAATCTTTTACTTTTCCATCTAATTCATCATCGGTTAATTTTTGCAATTGCGCCCCGGAGATTGCTTGATTTTTGTGATTCAAAATACCTAACTCTTTGGCGATTGCACTAGCAGTTACTACGTGGTCCCCTGTAATCATAACGGTCTTAATTCCTGCCTTGCGTGCTTTTTTAATCGCACCTTTACTTTCAGGTCGCGGCGGATCGATCATCCCCACTAATCCCAGTAAGCGTAAATCTTGTTCCAAATTTTCCGAAGTGATCTCAGTTGGCTCTGCCTCAAAGATCCGATACCCAACTGCAATGACGCGCAACGCCTTTTTCCCAAAACGATCATTTACAACTTGTGCCCGTTCTACGTCCCCATAATGAAATTTGGGCATTAAAACATCAAAGGCGCCTTTGGTAACGGAAAGAAATTTCTTATTCCCCATTTTATGCACCGTTGTCATCATCTTGCGCTGTGAATCAAAAGGCAATTCTGCAATCCGCGGATATTCTTCATCTAATTCTTTTTTTGTATGATAATTTTCTTCGATCGCTCTTACAATGGCAACTTCTGTCGGGTTACCCTTGACGATTACTTCATCATCTTCGCCTTTTTCTACAATGACATCGGTACAAAGGCTGGCAATTTTTAATACTTCCATCGCTTCATCTGTCATGCCATCTTCAACGTCTGTTACTTCATCGCCTCTAGACCAAACACGGCGAACCTGCATTTTATTTTGAGTCAAGGTACCAGTTTTATCCGAACAGATCACACTTGCAGTCCCGAGCGTTTCGACTGCCGGTAATCGTCTAATGATTGCATTTTTCTTGGCCATTTTCTGCACGCCATAAGCTAATGTTAATGTGACAATGACAGTTAGGGTTTCAGGAACTGCCGCAACAGCTAAAGAAACTGACGTCATAAACATCTCTAAAATTGGCTCATTTTGTAAATACCCAATTAAAAAGACTAAAGCTGCAGCAACCAAAGCAATTAAACTGATCCGTTTGCCTAATTGATTTAACCTTTTTTGTAAAGGTGTCAAAGAAGTGCCTGCGTCACTTAACAAGCCCACAATTTTACCCATTTGCGTTTGCATCCCGGTAGCAGTAACAATCGCTTGTCCGCGTCCATTTACGACAGTACAGCCTTTGAAGACCATGTTTTGCTGATCTCCTAATGGTAATTGTTCCTCACTAACAAAATCAGCATCTTTTTCCACCGGCTCACTTTCCCCGGTCAACGCAGACTCCTCAATTCGCAATTGGGAAGCTTGCGTTAAACGAGCATCCGCCGCAATCATTGCACCATTTTCAATAACCAATAAATCACCTGGTACTAATTCATCCGCATCGATATCTTTTTGCTGACCGTCTCTTATAACAGTTGCCGTTTGTTTGTTCATATCCTGCAACGCACTGAGCGCTTTTTCAGCATTTCCTTCTTGCACAATTGTCAAAACCGAATTAATGACAATAATCGCAATAATCAAAATTCCTTCAAATAAGTCACCATGATCCGTTGCAATGGCGGTGTAAAACGAAATAATTGCCGCTACCATTAAAACTAATGTAGTAAAATCCGTTAAACTTAATAAAATTTTCTTTAGCATGGAATCTTTTTTTTCTTCAGCAAAACGGTTTGGTCCATATTTTTCATAACGCGTTTTTACTTCATCTTGACTAAGGCCTGCTTTACTTTGTGAAGAAGACTCCTTCACTATTTCATCCGCTGTTTTTTTATAATAGTCCATCATCTTCTCTCCCTTTAATTTAATTCACAATCTAACTATAACATATGATTTTTTAAGACCACAAATTATATGCGGTTTTTTCACAAATGTTCATATTTTATTCATATTTAAGGTAGGAATTTTCTTTTGAAAAAGGTGAGTTTATTACTTGAAAGCGCTTTTATATCGTGCTATACTATGGGTGTAAGGAAGGAAGATATTTGTTGGAAAGGAGATCTCGAAAAGAAGAAAAATTAAACAAGCTAAAAGTTGTTCGATGTACAAGATTCACCTAGATTTATATGTGTGAAGTAGCACCAAATTATAAATAGTGAATGCGTATTAGAGGTTGAGAATTAAGCAACATGTAGTAAAAAAATCAATACGTAACAATTACAGGATACAAAATTACAAGTGAATAGCAACAAGAATCACATGTTTTAGTGTAGAAAATGTAGTGAAAACAAAATTTTATGTTTAACACAAGAGATTAATACTTTGCATATATAAACTGCAAATACCCTTTTCAACAAATCCTTCCATGATATAAAAGAGGATGGGCACTCGAGAGCCCATCCTCTTCTTTTTGTCTTTTTAACTATTGCAAAAAAGTGTACAAATAGTATTTCAATAGACTTCAGTGTTGCTCTTTTGATTATCTAAAGCGCTATCTTTTCCTATTAAGAAGTTTGGCTGTTACAATAATCTATGTAGGTCACGCTAAAAAAATAGAAAGGAGAAATTTAAATGAATCGATTAGAATCAAAGCCACTACAAACACGCAACATTGTGCTGGGTGCTTTATTTTTATGTATTGGGTTTACACTATTATCGCTTTTCACATGGGCCTGGTGGGCACTGCTATTAGGAAGTATCGCTGCTTGGCTTATCGTCTTTAAGAAAGACTTATTTACTATTTTTACCTTTCCAAAGCATCCTTGGATTATTCTAGTAGGATTTGTCGGTTACTTAATTTTAGGTATTGTTGTTGGTACCTTGGCTAAGTTTTTAGGTTTTTCTTGGGCAGGTAATCCCATTGCCAACCAGCTGGGCAGTATGCTGTTAAAAATTCCCTTTATGTTAATGGGAGAAGAATTATTAGGTATCGGCATTTTAGAAACCGCTAGAAATAAAGGTCTATCTTTAATGAGTAGCTCACTTTTGAGCGCCTTGATTTTTGGTTTGATGCATAGCTTTGTTTATTGGGATGGTTCCATATTTTCAACCTTGCTCCACGTTTTACTGCTCCAAGGAGTGGCACGCCTGATTTTTAACTCCGTCTATTTAAAAACAAATCGCAGTATTTGGGGCTCTTGGCTTTCTCATGTGTTGGTGGATATTGTTACGCTTATCTTCTAATTCACTTTCACCACATCTCAAACCGGCAAAATGCTTTTAACTTGTCAAAACCTAGTTAAGGGAGGATAAATCTTTATTTCCCCATAAAAAATTCCTAAGCGGATATTTTCCTTTAAAATTAGAGCAAAGCTAATCTTAAAGGATTACTACCTGCTTAGGAATTTTTTAACGCCATTTATTTTACAAACATTGCATCGCCAAAACTAAAGAAGCGGTAACGCTCGTTTATGGCATGTTGATAAGCATCCAAAGTTAATTTACGACCGGCAAAGGCACTGACTAACATAACTAATGTTGATTTTGGCAAGTGAAAGTTGGTACTGAAAGCTTGGACAACTTTAAATTCATAGCCTGGCGTAATAAAGATATCTGTCCAACCGCTATCTGCCTTAATTTCACCATCAAATTTCGTACCAATTGTCTCCAAGGTACGAATGGATGTCGTTCCCACTGCGACAATCTTGCCCCCATTTGCACGAACATCATTTAACACTTGGGCGGCTTCTTCGGTCAGACGATAAAATTCACTGTGCATCTGGTGTTCAGCGATATTATCGACACTAACCGGTCGGAATGTGCCAAGTCCCACATGTAATGTTAGATAAACCAATTTGACCCCTTTTGCTTCAATTGCTGCTAATAATTCAGGGGTAAAGTGTAATCCAGCCGTTGGCGCTGCCGCCGAACCATTTTCTTTTGCATATACTGTTTGATAGCGATCTGGGTCTTCTAAACGTTCTTTGATATAAGGTGGTAACGGCATTTCTCCTAATGATTCCAAGATTTCTAAGAAAATGCCCGTATATTTAAAAGTAATAATGCGACCACCATGTTCTAACTCTTCTTCTACCACGGCTTTTAATCTACCATCGCCAAAAACAATTTCTGTCCCCACTTTAGCTCTTTTAGCAGGTTTAATCAGTGTTTCCCATGTATCACCTTTGGTATTGGTTAAAAGTAAAACTTCTAAATGGCCCCCTGTATCTGGTTTTTCGCCATGCAAACGGGCTGGTAAAACACGCGTGTCATTCATGACTAGCGCATCGCCAGAATTCAATTCATCAATAATATCCCCAAAGTGTTTGTCTTCCATTTCACCTGTTTGCCGATTTAAAACTAACAAACGTGAACTAGAACGCTTTTCCAAGGGCGTTTGCGCAATTAGTTCTTCTGGCAAATCAAAATCAAAATCTTCTGTTGTTAACATATTTACCACTCTTTTCCTGAAATTGTCTTTTGTATTTTAACACTTTTTAGAAGCCTTGACGATGAATGAGACACAATACTTGCTGAAAAGACTTTTAGCAAGTATCCTTACATTAAGTAAGAGAAACTTAGCCCCTGCTTTGTTTTCTCCAATTTTAAAAAGAGGTGTCTTTTATGCCAGCGTTTCATCATATTTCGTTATTAACCAAAGACCGCAAGCAAAATGTTGCGTTTTATACTGAACTGTTGGGTATGCGTTTTGTTAAAAATACTGTCAATCAAGAAAATAATAGAATGCTACATTACTATTACGGTGATTATACCGGCAGTCCCGGCAGTGTTGTTACTTTTTTTGTTGTGCCCCATCTTGGCCAACGATATGATCACGACCACTTTTTAGCCACGATTGGATTAAAGATTCCCAAAAATAGTTTGAATTATTGGCAAGAACGGTTAGAAAATGCCGGTGTTGCGGTTACCCAACAAGAAAATCAACTATTTTTTGATGATCCTGATAATGTAGCTGTAATCTTAACAGAAGTACCAGAAGGTCCATTAAAATCTGAATTACAGGTCAAAAATGATATTCCTGGTGACAAACAAATCCTCGGGTTAGCTTCAACACAACTACATGTAGCTGATCTCGAAAAAACGGCGGACTTTTTCAAACGCTATTTGGATTGGGATGTGGTCGCTGGTCAAATCAAACTAAGTGAAAGTGAACATTTAGAAATCTATCAAACAAAGACCCCAGAAAAAATGCGGATGGGTCGTGGTAGTATCGACCATGTTGCCTTTGCGGTAAAAGATGATACTGCCTTAGATGATTTATACAAAAAAGCACAAGAGCAAAATTGGAATATTGAAGAAATTATTTCCCGTGGTTACTTCAAGAGCCTCTATATTCGTGAACCAGGTGGTAACCGACTTGAATTTGCTACGATGTCGCCAGGCTTTACTATCGATGAACCTTTGGAAACGTTAGGAGAAAGTTTTGCTTTACCACCATTTTTAGCTGATAAGCGGGCGGAAATTGAAGCCAATTTATATCCAGTTGACTAAAAATATTTTACTTAGGTCCAGTGACAATCTTTGTCACTGGGCCTTTTTTTGCATACATGTTCTGTGTCTGGAATTTTTTTGAAACAAAGAGCATCAATTTAAAAATATACGAAGCTAATTTGAGTTTATCTGTTTATTAAGAACCATAGATTACCTTTAGGATTTCGTTATCCCGATGTGAATTTTTTCATACAGGATTTAAATAAGCCAAAAATAATAAAACGCTATCATTCACCCTTTAATTCATTTATTTTTGCAAAAATATGCGTATTATTTGTCATATTTTCCATTTACTTTCATACTAGTAATGATACCTACAGGGAAAAAAGATGAAGAGGTGAAGCACATTGATCGAATTTCAACATGTAACAAAAATTTACAAAGGCGGCAAAGTCGCTGTCGAAGACGTCAATTTGTCTTTTGATAAGGGGGAATTTATCTGTTTTATCGGCACAAGTGGTTCTGGTAAAACGACTTGTATGCGGATGATTAACCGGATGAATGAACCGACAAAAGGAAAAATTTTAATTAATGACAAAGACATCAAGGAAGTTAATCCGGTGGAATTACGACGCAAAATTGGCTATGTAATTCAAAATATCGGCTTAATGCCCCATATGACGATTCGAGAAAATATTACCTTGGTCCAAAAGCTACTGAAAGTAGATGAACAAACTCGCAAAGAAACTGCAGAAAAAATGATTGATCTAGTGGAATTACCACGAGAAATGTTAGATCGTTACCCTGCTGAACTCTCCGGCGGTCAACAACAGCGCATTGGGGTAGTACGCGCCCTTGCAGCCAACCAAGACATCATTTTAATGGATGAACCTTTTGGTGCCTTAGATCCCATTACCCGTGACGCATTACAGGATTTAGTGAAGGATCTACAAGAACGTTTAGGTAAAACGATTGTTTTTGTTACTCACGATATGGACGAAGCTTTAAAATTAGCCAACCGCATTGTCATTATGAGTGAAGGTAAAGTGATCCAATTTGATACGCCAGAAAATATCTTGCGTAATCCTGCGAATGAGTTCGTCGAAGAATTAATTGGTGAAGACCGCTTATTACAAGCAAAACCTGATACAACCACCGTTGGCGAAGTTATGCTAAAAAGCGCGATTACGATTACACCAGAAAAATCTTTACGTGAAGCAATCTCTTTGATGCGGGAAAAACGCGTGGATACGCTACTGGTAACAGATAACAGCAAAATATTAAAAGGGTTTATCGACGTCGAGTCTATCGATAAAATGCGCGGAAAAGCCTCTAGTGTGGGGGATATTTTGAATAAAGACGTCTTTTATGTCAAAGAAGATAAATTACTACGGGACGTGTTGCAGCGCATTTTAAAACGGGGCTTAAAATATGTTCCAGTGGTGGATCAAAAAACCCGCGTCGTCGGAATTTTAACCCGCGCCTCATTGGTTGATATTGTTTACGATGTTTTATGGGGTGATGAAGCTTCCATCAGTGAAGCGATTGAATCTGCAAAAGAGGAGGCGTAAAGCATGGCTGATTTTTTTGCAAAACACGGTTCTGAAATTTTAAATAAAAGTTTTGAGCATATTTATATATCTTTTTTTGCTTTATTATTAGGGATTGTTATTGCAGTGCCTTTAGGTGTTCTTTTGACGCGCTTTAAAAAAGCAGCTAACATTGTGATTACGGTCACCTCTGCGTTGCAAACTATCCCCTCTCTTGCACTTTTGGCATTGATGATTCCCATTTTTGGTGTTGGAAAAGTACCGGCGATTATTGCCTTATTCATCTATTCGCTTTTACCAATTTTACGGAATACCTACATTGGGATGAAAAATGTCGATGGCAATTACCTAGATGTCGCCCGCGGAATGGGCATGACGAATTTGCAGTCAATTTTTAGTGTGGAACTGCCGATTGCGATGCCAACCATTATGGCCGGAATTCGCTTAGCCTCAGTTTATGTCATCGCCTGGGCAACGCTAGCCTCTTATATCGGTGCTGGCGGTTTGGGGGATCTAATTTTCAGCGGGTTAAATAACTACCAACCTGATTTAATTTTTGCTGGGACTATTCCAGTAACACTATTGGCTTTATTAAGTGATTTTCTTTTAGGTTTATTAGAAAACTATTTAACGCCAAAAGCTTTAAGGGGGGCAGACGAATGAAAAAATTAAAAACACTCTTCCTTACGCTGATGACGACGGTTTTATTAGCTGGTTGTTCATTTCCTGGACTAGCTTCTTCTAGTAGTGAAAATACAGTTGCCATTACTGGTGGTATTACTTCTGAAGCACAAATTTTAGCGAGTTTAGTCGCTGGTATGATTGAACACTACACCGATTTGGATACGACAATTATTAATAACTTGGCGACTACTACAATTAACAACCAAGCTATGATAAATGGCGACGCTCAAATTTCAGCTGCGCGCTATACCGGGACTGACTTAACTGCCACCTTAGGCATGGAACCGGTCAAAGATCCCGCCGAAGCTTTTAAGATTGTAAAATCCGAGTTTAACAAGCGTTATCAACAAACTTGGTTTAAATCTTATGGTTTTGACAATACGTATACGTTTTTAGTTCGCAAAGATACAGCTGAAAAGTATAATTTGAAAAAAATCAGCGACTTAAAAAATGTAAGTGACAAGCTAGTTGCCGGCGTCGATACTTCTTGGATTAATCGTAAAGGTGATGGGTATGACGGCTTCCAAAAAGAATATGGTTTTTCATTTAAAAATATTTTACCGATGCAAATTGGCTTAGTTTATGACGCAGTAGCCGCCGGCAAAATGGATATCGTATTAGGCTACTCCACCGATGGCCGGATTGCCAGCTACGACTTGGTGATGTTAGAAGACGATTTAAAATTCTTCCCACCTTATGATGCAGCTGCTATTGCCGATAATGCATTGTTAAAAAAATACCCTGATTTACAGACGGCATTAGGACGCCTAGAAGGTGTTATAGACACCAAGCAAATGCAAAAATTAAATTATGAAGCCGATAATAATTTAGTTGAACCTTCTGTCGTTGCAGAAAAATTTCTTAAAGACAACCACTATTTCGAAGGGAAGTGAGTAGATGGATCTGCAAAATATGAATTTAGCCGAACAATTTGTTTATTACTTTAAAGAAAACGGCAGCTACGTTTTCAGCCAGTTTTTACGTCACTTCTTAATTTCGATTTATGGCGTGTTACTCGCAGCGATCGTGGCAATTCCACTAGGGATTTTAATTTCTAAAAGACACAAATTAGCCGATTGGGTGATTCGGATTGCTAATGTCATTCAAACCGTACCGCAGCTGGCAATGTTATCCATTTTAATGATTGGATTAGGTCTAGGGGTAAATGTCGTTATCGTAACGGTTTTCCTTTATTCTATTTTACCGATTATTAAAAACACATATACGGGAATGAAACAGGTCGATAAAAATGCTTTAGATGTTGGTAAAGGGATGGGGATGACTAGCTGGCAGCGTCTTTACATGATTGAATTGCCGCTTTCCATTTCTGTTATTATGGCCGGAATTCGTAACGCCTTAGTGGTTGCGATCGGGATTACAGCAATTGGTGCTTTTGTGGGTGCTGGGGGGTTAGGCGACATTATTATTCGCGGTACAAATGCTACAGATGGTGCTTCAATTATCTTAGCCGGTGCTTTACCAACTGCTTTAATGGCGATTATCACAGACTGGATTTTAAGCATTGTAGAACATCGCCTAGATCCCGCTGGCAAAACTTCAAAATAATAATAAAAGTTTTTCAAACTTGTTTTACTCGCAAGCAATAAGACAGAATTGCAATAAATTGTTCTGCAAATTTCTTGAAATTTTGGCTTATTGTCACAGCGAGTTAGTTTGAAAAACTAGACATCAATAAAAGTTTTTCAAACTCGGTTTACTCGCACGCAATAAGACAGAATTGCAATAAATTATTCTGCAAATTTCTTGAAATTTTGGCTTATTGTCACAGCGAGTTAGTTTGAAAAACTAGACATCAATAAAAGTTTTTCAAACTTGTTTTACTCGCACGCAATAAGACAGAATTGCAATAAATTGTTCTGCAAATTTCTTTGAAATTTTGACTTATTGCTGGCGCGTTAGTACATGAAGCTAGCTAGTTAGAAAGCTTTGCTAAAGCGATTTATTCATTTGAGAATGCTAATTTTAGTTAAAAACATATCAGTGAATCAACTAAAAAAGACTTGAAAAAAATACCGACTGTTAAGAGCTAGCGTAAAAACTAACCCTTAACAGTCGGTACAAAAATTCAAGTCTTTTTTATTTTTTCAAATGGTAACTATAGGTGCTGACGACAATATTTTGACGCCAAGATAAACGCATCCGCAAACGTAAGCTTGTTTGGTTGTGCAAAATATTTTGCCAACGTCGCCGCGGTACGAATTGGGGAATGATAACCGTTGTCGTATAGTTGTGTTTCACGGCATTTTTACTCACTAAGTCGACGTAACGGATAATCGGATTTTCAATCGAACGGTAAGAGGAATGAACAACAGAAAAACGTACATCTGGGAAGTTTTGTTTAAATTCTGCTTCAATCTCTTTTTCTTTTTTTACATCTTCATCTAATGAAACGTGCATCGCAACCACGTAATCACCAATAGATTGGGCATAATTTAGTGCCCCGACATTTACGCGGGTCACATTACCAACTAAGACAATCACGGTATTGCCGTCGTAAGTGTGAAGTTTGGCTTCATCTTCCATTAAACGCAATTGCTCGGCAACTTTCCGATAGTGATCATGAATCTTGTAAAAGATAAATAATAAAACCGGCATAATGATAAAGAATGGCCAAATATCACCTAGGCGATAAGCAAATAAGATTGTAATAATCGCATATGAGATAAAGGCACCGACAATATTTGCAATTGATTTTTTCAACCAGCCACTGCCTTGTTTTTGCCAGTGACGGACCATCCCGGTTTGTGATAACGCAAAGGGAATAAATACCCCAATAGAATAAAGCGGAATCAAGCGCTCTGTCGAACCTTGGAAAATAATCAACAAGACAATAGAGCCTGCTGCAAGGGTTATGATCCCATTGGAATAACCTAAGCGATCACCACGATCTTGATACATATGCGGCATAAATTTATCTTTTGCTAAATTATAAGCCAAAACTGGAAAAGCTGAAAAACCCGTATTGGCAGCCACAGCCAAGATTAAAGCTGTCGTAAATTGTAATGCATAATACATAATTCCGTGACCAAAAACAGCTTCCCCGATTTGAGATAAAACTGTTACCTCTTGTTCAGGGACGATCCCATACCAATAGTTGATAAAAGTAATTCCGACAAAGAAGAAGCCTAAGATACTCGCCATGATTGCTAGCGTTGCAGCTGCATTTTTTGCCCGAGGTTTTTTAAAGAAAGGTACAGCGTTACTAATGGCTTCCACCCCAGTTAAAGAAGATGAACCAGAAGAAAATGCTCGTAAAATTAACGCAATCGAAATTCCCGGAATCGCTGCTCCAGGTAGCGCTGTTGCATTAAGTGGTTGTGCACCGCTAATGATTTTAAATAGACCAACAGCAATTAAAATCGTGATTACGGCAATAAATGTATAAACCGGCACCATCAAAAAGCTAGCCGACTCTCTTAATCCCCGCAAGTTCATCATCATAATCAGCAAAACGATGAAAATGGAAATGGCAACTTGGTGTCCGTACAACGCCGGTACAGCTGAAGTAATCGCTTCAGCACCAGCAGAAACAGATACCGCTACGGTTAACATATAGTCAATTAAAAGGGAGCCTCCGGAAATCAGGCCTGCATTCCGCCCCAAATTCTCACTACTAACGACATAGGCGCCCCCGCCATGTGGATAAGCATGAATGATCTGCCGATAAGACAATGTCAAAGAGACCAACAAAATAATGACAAATGCTGCAATTGGCAATGAATACCAAATTGCCGCTGTGGACAAAGCGACTAAAACAACAACAATTTGTTCTGTTCCGTACGCAATTGAAGATAGTGCATCAGAAGATAATAATGCTAACGCCGCAAACCGCGTTAATTTTTGTTCATCATTTTCTGCTGATTTTAAAGGCCGTCCCACTAACAGCCGCTTTAAATAATTCACTTTTCCTTACTCCTTTACGAAATAATTTAGTCTAACAAGATAGTTAATCGTGGTTTTGTAACAACCCAAAAAATAGAAATAATTGCTGCAATCAAGAGTGTATGCTACGCCTCTCTTTTGAAAAAGTCAATGAAAATTTCATTTAAAAATCTATAGCTTTTTTTAAAGCTTTAAAGGACCACTAACAAGCAAAAGAAATCGCTTTCTAAAAAGAAGAAAAAAGAGAACAAATTGCAGTAATTTGCGTTGCTACAATTTGCTCTCTTACTTTTAATGGAAGAAATGACTTTCTTTGGTCATATTGCCGAGTTTTTTTGTCGCTCCTTCTAAATATGGATAGGCGATCGTCCCAACGACACCAAAGAAAATAAACAGTCCTAACATGATAAAAATATTTGGCCAAGCATTTGCCCAATAAATTCCTCCCGCTGACTCCCGCAATAAATCTACCGCATGGGTAAATGGCAATAAGGGATTGATCATTTGGAAAAATTTACCGGAAACTTGAATTGGATAGTTCCCGCCACCACCAGAAATGGACAGTACCAGAATAATGATCGCAATCCCCTTACCGATGTTACCAAATAACGCTGCTAAAACATAGACAATCATCATAAAGGAAAGTCCCACTAGTAATCCAAATAAAACAGCATAAACAGGTTGTTTAACATCGACACCTAATAAGAAATAATTTCCTAAGGTAACAATTAAAGCCTGTGCCACACCTTCTGTTAAGAAAGTTAGCATACGAGCAACAAAAGTTTCACGTTTTGAAAAGCGACCTTTGTTTTTGTCTTCAATAAAGACATCAGTTGCCGCGACACTAGAAAGTAACAAGGCCCCCACCCATAAACATAGTGCGGTATAAAACGGTGTGCTGGCCGATCCGTTATTGGCCATTGGATACATTTGATTGGTTTTTAACGCAACTGGATTGGTGAAAAATTCACTTTCTTTATTGGCATCCAATTTCAATAGTTTGATGATTTCACCAAGGTCGGCTGTTTCTTCACCTTTTTTAATCGCAGTTGCCGCTTTTTTTATGCCTGCGCGTAACGAAGGCCAATTATTTTGAATTAAACCAGTTGCTACATCCAATGCTTTTTCAACTTCGGGTAATTTTTCATTAACCATTCCCATGGTGCTGGTTAAATCTTTTCTGATTCCTGGCCAATCTTTTTCATAAAAATCAACAGCCAGTGCTAATTTTTTCTCAACTTCAGGTAAATCATTTTTATAAAGGTCCGCACCTTTATTAATACCAGAAACAATCGCATTCATGTGGCCATTTAGCATGACATTCGCATCATGTAACTCTTTACCGATTGCTGGCATTTCTTTTTGATACTTTTCTAAAATTTTAATCGCATTTGTAATAGTCGTCTTGGTTGAGGCTAATAAAGCTTGAAAATCAATGTGTTGTGCTTTGGTCAATAGTCCATCGGCCGTATTGATCGTTGTGATCAATTGTGCCAATCCTTTTGAAATCTCACTTGAAATTTGATTAGCATCAATGCCACTTAACACATTATCTACTTCATTTCCTACACTTTGGACTTGATCAATAAAGTTAAGGGCAGCATCCACATTTCCCGCTTGAATATAGCCATTTAAAGTCGTCACGCGATTTGCAAGACCATTAATTAGGGTTTTTACATTATTTAGTCGACTAACCAAGTCTTGTAAAATTTGGCTATCACTCGCATTTGGCAACTTATTAATGAAATCAATCAAGTTTTGAATGATTGTTTGTTGCGTTTGCAGGTGACTAACAAAATCTTGTAATGATTTATCAATCGCTTTTTTTTCATCATCTGTCAATTTGTTATCGGCTAAAGCTGTCTTCACGTCTTCTAAGGCACTATTTACTTCTGTATGAATGAATTTCAGATTGTTTAAAATCATATTTACACTTTGCGTGATATTCGGAATAGCCTTTTGCAGTTCTTCGGCCCCTTCTTTGGTGGTATTGGCAAATTCTTGTGCCTGATTGCCCAATTTTTGAATATCAGGTAAAACACTTTGGACTTGTTCAATAATCGTTAAACCTTGCTTGGCATCTTTAATCCCGGCATCCATCGTGCTCTTAATATTTTCAAAGTCACCATCAACCATCGCCAATTGTTTCCCTGCGTTTTGGATTTCAGGAATTTTAGCTTGTAAATCCAAAATAATTGCCGCTTCTTTTTTCAATTGGGGCATTTTATCATTCAAACTAACTAACTTGTTGCCCATTTCATCTACTTGAGGTAGATAGTCGATAAATTGATTGGCCTTATTCAATTTTTCTTTAATTTCAGGCATCTTATCATTTAACGCAACCACTTCTTTGGTATAGCCTTCAATTTGATCCAAATTATCATTGGTAGTTAAAATCAAATTTTTCACTTTATTGATGCTAACTAAGTTACTGTCAATATCATAGCCTACTTCATTGAAAACTTTCATCAGCGTGTTACTAGCAGTATCAATGAACTGATTAGAAATTTGTTCTTGTAAACTAGTAGCACCTTTGTCAGCAATTTTTGGTGCAATTGCATTGATTTTTTCATTAATGTAATATTCAATCGTCGGTTTTTTTATCGTTCCCGTTGTAAAACTCAATAAATCTTTGGAAAACTCTTTTGGGAGATAAATCCCCGCATAATATTTCCCAGAGCGCACGCCTTTGGTTAATTCTTCTTTCGAGTCAACAAAACGCCAACCTAGTTGCTTGTTGTCATGAAGAGTATCAATCACCTGCTCGCCGATTTCTACTTTCTTATCTTGTAAACTCGCCCCTGCGTCATCACTGTAAACGGCAATGGGCAACTCCCCAGTATTGCCATAAGGATCCCACAAAGCCTTGATATTAAACCAAGCATATAAAGAAGGCAAAACCATTAACGCAACGATTAAGAAAGCTGCCATTGGATTTTTAAAGATTCGCTTCCAGTCTGTTTTATATAGTTCAAAAACATTTTTAATATGTTGCATATTCATCACCTTTATTTTTTTCTGCCTGCTTACTTTACCATTTTTTATTTTAAGGAACCATCTAAAAAAACGAGCTCGTCGTGACTTTTTGACACTTATGACAATCTGTCATAAAGAAAAGGCTTGCATTCTTTTCAAATGGGGTTACTTCTTAAACATTACTTTAAGTTTACCAAAATTATCATTATATAGAAATAAATACGGTTCTTTTGAGCAAGGGACAAAAAAAGAGACAAAAATAGTAGCTTTGATCACCCACCATTTTGCCGCAGTGAATGAAAAGCTACTATAATTTTGATTTTTGATTATAAATTTTAGTTCATGGCATCTAACCAATCCCATAAAACTTTTAGACTTGTTCCTTGTAAAAATGGAGTTAAGCCAATTTCAGCTGGATCGCGGTGATTGGCTGGTAAACTTTGATCTGGAATGAGCACAACTTTCATTTTCGCTTGCAAAGCCGCCTTAGCGCCGGTTAAAGAATCTTCAACTGCAATCGTATTTTGTGGATTTGCTCCAACTTTTGCGGCAGTTGCCAAATAGATGTCTGGTGCTGGTTTTAATTCTTTAACATCATCGCCAAATGTGATCACATCAAAAAAAGACGCCAATTGGAAATAATCCAAATACATTTTACCTCTTTTTCTCAAAGTAGAGGTGGCCAAACCACAATATAAACCTTTTTCTTTGACTTTTGCTAAAGTTTCTTTTGCGTAAGGCTTCAACTGCAACGCCCCTTTTGCCAATTCAGCAGCAATAAAAACTTCCCGTTCTGTTTTCATTTTTTCCACGATTTCTTCAGAACCAAAATGAGCAGCTAATTTTGCCATTGTTTGACTAGCGCTTTGCCCACTCCACCCCTTCATATCTGCTTTTGTCAGTGAAATACCATGTTTTTTAGCAACCTGTAACCAACCGCGTTGATACATTTGCTCACTGTCTATTAGTAAACCATCCATATCAAAAATTATCATCTCAATCATCACATCACCCTAAATTCTTTGCCTGCAAAAATTTTGCCACTGTTAGATCAAACAACTCGACAACTTTATCTGGTGCCTCATCATAAGATAAATTAATGGTGGGTGTTGCCAAACTATCAAAAGCACTTACGGGTTGCAAAGTTTGAGTATCAAATGTAATTTTCGGTGCATGAATCGTCTCACCACACGGGCCTGCATGAATAATTGCCAGCTCAGCTTTATGCTGTGGTAACAGGCGCAGACGATAAAAAACACCATCTAAAAATTCTCGCTCTTCACTGTAATTTTCTTTAATTTTTTGCCACTGTTCTTTTCTCATCAGCAATTCTCCTATTCTTATTTTACCTTTATTATATATTATAGACCAAAAAACACCCTGTAACCAACCGCGGTTACAAGGTGTCTTTTTGCGCCATGTTCATTGTTTCAACAAATTTATTGTTGTTTTTTATTATCCAATGCTTCATCCATAATAAAAGTTGCAATTCGTTCATTAGGCTGACGACTTGGATAAACGGAGCGACCTGAGTGAAAGTCTTTTGCGTCAAGCTGGGTTAAGTAACGATCAGAAGCTTCTTTTTGAATTGCAATGATGCGGCGATTCAGCACTTCCCAGTCTGCTTCTGAAAGATAGTCATCTACAATCATGAGATTTTCATTTTGATAGTTATGAATTGGATCATTTGTGACAACTAAGTCATAATCTTCAAAGTGCTCCAATTCCGCTGTAGAAACAAATAAAGGCGATTCTTTATATAAATCAATTTTAAAACGATCTCCATACGGCGCTTTTAACAAGGAGCGCAACATTTTTGCGTGACGCACGCCTCTATGGCTAACAACCAAAATGCTTAGACTACGTCGCAAACTTTCCAACTGCAAGGGTAAATTAGCCCATTCTTTCAATAAAATGCAGCGCACATCTGCTTCTGTCTTTTGTACCCAAGGAAAATTACAGTCTTTTTCAATTTCTCTTAAGTGCACACTGACAATTTTAGAAAAGATTGGATAGATTCGTTGAATATTACGCGCATATTCTTGACTTTGATTATGCAAGATTTCCCGGTCATAAGGGTAAAGGGAATACGTCGAATAAAGTCCCATCATTTGCTGGACGATCTTCTTTTCATCCCGTTCATTTAACGGAAAATCAACTGCCTGACACACGCGTTGTAAAAACTGTTCAATTGCCGTTTGAATACGAAATTCTTGTTGACGATTTGCCCAGTTGTAATACTCGTGAAAAACTGTCCGACTTGTTTCTCGGTGCCACATGGGAACCAACTTATAATTGGTCACAGCAAATTTTTCACTATAACTGCGATTACTTTTGATTAAACGATCCAAGAAATCATCCGGCTCAGCGTAAATCTCTTCACTTAACATAAACCCTTGCGATGCACGAATTATAGTCACCATTAATAAATATGCGTGTTCAATAATTTCATGATCATCCCACAAAATATCAAAATCTGTTGAAGTCCGCATTACAAAACAAACGAGCTGCTGTCGTTCCAAGTCAAAAGGCCATTCAGTAGTCCCATAGGCTTCAAGAAAATAAGATTGGTAAAAAAAGCGAACCCAGCGCTCATCTGGAGCTGTAATTCGAAAGGGTTTACGTTCTAAGACTAAACCCCTTCTCTTTAATGCTTTAGCCGTACTATTTACCATACGATAAAATGTTGCTTCACTTAGAAACAATTTATTGATCCAGTATTCAGCATCTCGATTGGGATTCAAAAAAACCGCCTCAATAAATTGAAATTCATTGGAATCTTGTAGAATTTTTTGATAAATGTTATTAATCTTGTTGGACTGTACAGGCTGTGCTTTGATTCCCTTCATTTTTGAAATATCAATATGAAGGTATTCTTCTAATTCATCGTTGATATAGTTAACGTCCGTTATTAACGTTTTGGTTGAACATTCTAATGTAGCTGCAGCCTCTTCTAGTGACCACCAGCGTTGATGCTTCGTTAAAAATTCAATTAAATATAAACGTCTTTTCATGGCTGTATTCAATAACAATCTCATCTATCTCACCAACTTGCCATTTTTTTAATTTTATTTTAACATATAAGTAGTTAATGCGGGAATTATTCTGAACTTTTTATTTATTAATTTTCATTACTCCAGTTTTTTTCACAAAAAGGAAATTTATGAATGATTTTTGAAAAACCACTAACCTCTAAGGCTTTCTTAACGCCATAAAAATATAAAGTGTTATCTATTGTGAAATTTATTTAACTTTTGCCTTAATTCTCGTTAATCTAAGAGTGTAAAGAACAAGTCACAGTAAAATTCAGATTTGTCACCTACGGAAACATAGTAATGGGGGGAACGACTATGTTAAAGAAATTATGGAATAAAAGGGCAACAAAATTAATCATCCTTTGTTTAGGCGCTCTTGTTGCATTTCTTGCTTTTGACTTTTATACTTCTGGCACTACATACGGTAGCAACTCGGCAGCAGCACAAACACCAAGTGACATCATTGCACCAACAATCACAGGTGATGCTGCCATCACATTAGAACGAGGAACAAGTTTCAATCCTGCGGACCACTTTACAGTAACCGACGATCAAGACGAAAATCCTACTTTGGAAGTTCAAACACCCGTAGATACCTCAGTTGTCGGTGTTACACCGGTCTTACTAACTGCTAAAGATGAACTTGGCAATACCAGTACAAAACAAATTATCGTTAATGTCGTTGACACTGCAGCTGAAGAAAAAGCCAAAGCTGAGGCTGAAAAAAAAGCCAAAGAGGAACAGGCTAAAAAAGAAGCTGCTGCTAAAAAAGAGGCTGAAGAAAAAGCCGCTAAAGAACAAGAAATGGCAGCACAAGTTGAAAACACGCAACAAAACACAGTTTCAAACCAAACTAGTTCAAATACAAATGAAACTAAAAATGAGGCAGCACCAAAAGAAAACGTTAACAATAATTCGCAAAATAATAATCAAACAGCAAATTCAAGTAACTCAAATCAAAATTCTGCTCCAGCTGCTCCTGCCACAATTCAACCCATGCAATTGGAAATTAACGGAAAATTTATCAACTATCAAAATGCCGGACAAGGTAGCGGACAAGCGATAATTGATGCCGACCACAGCCGTGCAGCTACATGGGGCGGTGCTGCCGTTCAATCTGGCGACGATGGTTTAAATACTCACATTATTGCTCATAACCCTGGTGCCTTCGATGTAATTTTCACCCTTGCAATAGGCTCTCAGTTTAGAATATCAGATGCAAATGGTAAAGTCACCACTTATACTGTTAATGAAATCACCCAAGTTGATGATGAAGCGTATCGGCTAAGCGATGGCGCAGATTATTGGGATAAAATGATTGGTACTGGCGGCGGTGAAAGAGTTACCTTGCAAGCATGTATTAATGACATTCACAATCTCGTAGTATTTGCATCCAAATAAAATACTTGTCCTCCCGCAAGTATTTACTCATCAATAAAAAGCTCTTCAACAAGCGCCAGAACTTGTTGAAGAGCTTTTTAATTATGTATCCTGCTGATGCAAAGCAGGCGTTAAATCCGCCAGCCCGACACTGATACGTAATGCCCGATCCACTGCTTTCATCGTAACAGAATCCAACACACAGACTTTTTCCTTTAAGCGACTTTTGTCAATCGTGCGAATCTGTTCTAACAAAATTACCGAATCTTTATTAATACCACTTTCTGCCGCCTTGATGCCGACATGAGTTGGTAGCTTTGGTTTTGCCATTTTAGCCGTAATAGCTGCAACAATTACGGTTGGACTAAAATGATTGCCCCGATCGTTTTGGATAATTAATACTGGGCGAATGCCGCCTTGTTCAGATCCAACAACCGGTGACAAATCAGCAAAGAAAATATCTCCGCGTTTCACCATTTAACTCATCCTCATTCAATATATTCCCGTGGTACCCGCGGTGAAATACCGCAAGCAACTTCGTAGTGAATTGTCTCTAATTTTTCTGCAACTTCCTCAAGTGTGATCGCTTCTCCACCATTTTTCCCAACCAGCGTTACTTTTGTGCCTACAGCTACTTCACCAGGTAAGCGAACCATAATTTGATCCATGCATACACGACCAACAATTTCACAAAGTTTCCCGTCAACTAGAACGCTAAATCCTTGTAATTTTCGCAACCAACCATCAGCATATCCAATTGGAATAGTTCCAATCCACTCTGCCTGGGGTGTAATATACGTTTCACCGTAACCAATGCCGCTTCCTGTCGGTAATTGTTTCACCTGAACAATTTGAGACACTAATTCTAAAGCTGGCTCTAATTGATAAGGTGCTGTTAATGTATGTCCAGAAGGATTCAAGCCATATAAAGCCACGCCATAACGAACTAAATTACCAATTGGCTCATGCCATAGTGCTGTTGCGCTATTACTATCATGGACATAACGAGGTTGATAGGGTAAGTTCTCTAAAACCGCTAAAAAGCGATTTTTTTGGGTTTCATAATACGTTTTATCTGCTTGATCTGCAGTAGCAAAATGCGTGAAAATCCCTTCCCACTTCATTTGCGGTATCGCTTCCATTAAACGAACGGCCTCATTGACACTTTCAGGAGCTAAAAATCCAATCCGTCCCATGCCCGTATCAACTTTTAAATGTATTTTCAACGGTCGTGGCAATTGTTCTACCTGAAGCATTTCAAAAGCCTCCTGTAGCCACTCTACCGTCGCAACTGGAAAAGCCAAATCGTATTCACTTAATAGCTGAAGATAACTAATCTCCACCAATCCTAAAACTAAAATCGGCTGGGTAATGCCTGCTTCACGTAATTCAATGCCCTCATCAATCGTTGCGACACAAAAACCACTGGCGCCACCTTTTAATGCGGCATGAGCTACTGCTGTGGCACCATGACCATATCCATCTGCTTTAACTACTGCAAAAAGATTTGTAGTTTGCGGTAATTGCTGTAAGATATTTTGAATATTTTTTACAATTGCATTTAAATTTATAATCGCTTTTGTCGGACGGTGAATCGATGTAACCACGGTTTTTCCTTCTTTCTATCTTCAAACAAAAATTACTCTGCTAATAAGATTTGCGCAAATGCTGTTTCATCTGTGTGGGTAATACTAACAAATACTTGCCCAATATAAGGAGAAGCGGTCATTTTGGGCGCCCCTAATTCATCTGGCAGAATCTCTAGTTCTTGAAAAGTTACTTTTCCTATACCTGTACCCCATGCTTTTGAAAATGCTTCTTTACAAGCATAGCGGCCGCCTAAAAATTCAACCTGCCGTTTAAAAGGCAATTGCTGAAAAATCGCTAATTCTTTTGGTGTTAACACCCGACTAGCAAATTGTGGCTTATCTGTAATAATTTTTCTAATTCGACTTAACTCAACCGCGTCGATGCCAATTCCTTTTATCATTTGCAAACTCCTACATTACAATTTTCAAGCCGTTTCAAAAGATGTTTTTTTGCTAGTCTCATTCTACCAAATGTTACGAGAAAAACCATTAAAAGACTTCACATCTTTCAAAAAGCTGTAACGAAGTTTTATAAAGTGAAATTTATTCAAACTCAAGCGTAACGCAAACTCCTACGCTATGTAAACCCTTTTTTGAAATAAAAATGAAAATATTTACTATATAAAAATTTATATTATTGTTAAGAAATAGTGTAAAAAAGCCACCTGAACTATATTTCTATAAAAAAAACGTTATTTTACACCAAGACCTTTTTGCACAGCAAAAAAAGACTGCCTCTTTAGATAATAAAAAACAGCGAATCACTAGAAAGTGACTCGCTGCATGTACAAGTATTAATCTTGATTGTTGCGAATAACAAAGCTGCGTTTTCCGCCACCGTCATTTTGACGACGGTCATCGCGCCGGCGATCGTTGCGTTTTTGGCCTTCTTTGTTATAGTGGCTATTTTTATTTTTGTTACGGTAGTTCCCGCCATCTTTACGATTGCGATTGTTGCTACCGCCACCACCACTGCGACGACCATTTTTATTGAAGCCTTTTTTACCACTTGGTAAAGGACGTTCTGGTGTAATTTTAACCGGTACAGCATCAGCTGGATCTTTTGCGATAGTTTTTAGCAATAAAGCGACTAAAACTTCTGGATCATAGCCTTCAATTAATTTTTCTGCTGTAGTCATGTAACGTTCCAAACCGTTTTCTTTCAACCCATCTTCAACTTGTTGTACCGCAGCACCTAGTTGACCTTTGAAAGCTTCTTTTTCGGTTGGTGGACGTAATGGTGACATCCGTTTTTTCGTTAAGTTTTCAATAACGTGCAAGTAGCTCATTTCATTTGGTGTTACAAAAGTTACTGACATTCCGCCTTTACCGGCACGACCAGTACGGCCGATACGGTGAACATAGCTTTCTGGATCTTGTGGGATATCGTAGTTGTAAACATGTGTTACACCGGAAATATCCAAACCGCGAGCAGCAACGTCAGTCGCAACTAAAATATCCAATTGGCCTGATTTAAAAGCGCGTAAAACACTCATCCGTTTTTGTTGTGACAAATCACCATGGATACCTTCAGCACGGTAACCCCGCGCTTCTAGGCCACGTGCCAATTCATCAACACGACGTTTCGTGCGTCCGAAAACGATCGCAAGTTCTGGTGTTTGAACATCTAATAAGCGCGTCATTACATCAAATTTTTCAAAATCTTTGGCCCGAACATAATATTGATCAATCAAATCAGCTGTCATTTCTTTGGCTTTAATTTGAACGTGTTCAGGATTTTTCATGAATTTTACGCCAATATTTTTAATAGCTGGGGGCATCGTAGCAGAAAATAGTAATGTTTGGCGTTCTTCAGGAACTTGAGAGATAATTTTTTCAATATCTTCTAAAAAGCCCATGTTCAACATTTCGTCAGCTTCGTCTAAGACTAATGTGCGAACAGTTCCTAATTTCAATGTGTGACGGTTAATGTGGTCAAGCATCCGACCAGGTGTCCCAACAACAATATGGGGACGATCTTTTAAGCCGCGAATTTGACGGCCAATATCGGCGCCACCGTATACAGCTTGGACGCGGATTTTTTTGTCTCGTCCTAGACGGTACAATTCTTCTTGCGTTTGAATCGCAAGCTCACGAGTAGGTGCAATAACAAGTCCTTGCAATGTGTGGTTATTTGTATCAATTTTTTCTAACATCGGTAGACCAAACGCCGCTGTTTTACCAGTACCGGTTTGTGCTTGACCGATTACATCGCGACCTGCTAGTGCTAAAGGAATTGTTGCTTCTTGGATTGGAGTTGCTTCTTCAAAGCCGGCCCGCTCGACAGATTGCAATAATTCAGGTGATAAATTAAGTTCGTTAAATTTCAAAAGTTTCCTCCTTGAGATGTGTTTCTTATCTATAGTATTTGATGCCCCTCTACCGAAAATAACTCTCGGCAGCCTGCTGCCAAATAGCAAAAGAGGAAGGCCAAAAGAGGCACAATCAAAAAGCTAAATTTCTTCATCAAGCATAGAACTATGCTTTTTCGCTTATTCATTGTCTACTTTTGTACCGTCCTCTTAACTTCAAAAAGTGAATCTCACTTTACCCTTGATTTTCGGTATCGCGTCATTTTAACACAGAATGAAACTTTCAGCAAGTTTTCAATTTTCATCCATAATATAAAAAAGCAAACAGTCATACTCCAAACTGTTTGCTTTTTATGATTACATTAAAGCTGATACAACTTCTGTTAATCCCATTCCGTTACTCCCTTTTAAAACAATCGTATCTGTCGGTTGTAGTTCAGCTTGAACCAATTTTATTAGTTGGGCTTTATTTTCTTTATCAAAATGATAAACCATTAGTTGGCTATCTTTTTTAGTTAAAGCGTTAAATAAAGCTTTCATCTCACTACCATACAGAAAAATGACATTAAAGCGATCATCGATATGATTTGCCATACGCGCATGCATGGTTGGTGAATCCGGGCCTAATTCTAACATATCGGCTAAAACTGCTAATTTTCGTCCCGCTGTATTTAGGTTGGCCACTGTGTCCAGTACCAAGCCCATCGCAGTTGGGTTGGCATTGTATACATCACTTAAAATCTGTGCACCGTTTTTTGCAGCTAGCCATTCTGTCCGATTTTTTGTTAATTGGAATTCTGCTAAGCCTTGTTTGATATTTTGTTGTGAGACACCAAAATACTCTCCCAACGCATAGGCAATTAATGCATTTTTGACATTATAGCCACCAATCACTGGAATACTATATTCTTTATCGGCAACCATAAAAGTCGTTTTTGTTTTATCTTCTTTGGTAATTGTAGCGGTTAAATCACCGGCACTTAAGCCAAACGTTACAACTTTTTGCGTTAGATCAGAAACTAATGGTGTTAATAGCTCTTCATCTGCTGGGACAACCAATAAGCCGTCTCTTTTTAGCCCCGCTGTAATTTCCATTTTTGCTTTAGCAATCCCAGCTCGCGAGCCAAGATTTTCAATGTGTGCTTCGCCGATAATGGTAATTGCGGCTGCATCTGGCTGTGCCAGCAAAGACAATTCTGTCAGTTCACCGGCATGATCCATTCCCATTTCTAAAACTAAAACTTCGCAGTCTGTTGGCATATGCAAAATAGTATAAGGCATGCCGATATTATTGTTATAGTTTCCTTGTGTCTTGTATGTTTTAAACTGGGTCGCCATTACCGCAGCTGTCATATCTTTTGTCGTTGTTTTACCATTACTTCCTGTAATCGCCGCAACTTTAGGCTTAACTTTTTGTAAATAATATTGTGCTAACGTTTGAAAAGCAGCTAAAACATCTGCAACTAAAATAACGATCATATCTTTTGGTGCTTTATTGAGCTCCTGACTCCAAAATGTCGCAATCGCACCGTTTTCTTTGGCTAAATTGACAAAGTCATGCCCATCACGCTCACCTGCTAAGGGAACAAATAAACCACCAGTTGTGATTTTACGGCTATCAAATTCAATATTAGAAATAAGTGTTTCTTCCTGAAATTCATTTTGCCCAAACAAAGCAGCAATTTCTTTAACTGTTAAATTCATTATATTCTCCGTTCTAACCATATTTATGAGCGCTATAAAACGCACCTTTATTTTAAACATTCTAACTTCTTGCATTAAAACAAAAAAGGTGAGATGTTCGCAAAGAATCATCTCACCTTTTCTTTATTTCACGTCGGTTAAAAAGCTTTGCCGTTGTTTATAGCGTTTTAATGCTAGTTGAATCAACTCTTCGATCAAATCACCATATTTTAAGCCCATTTTTTCCCATAATGATGGATACATACTATATTGGGTAAAACCTGGCATCGTGTTTAGTTCATTTAAGAATAGTTCATTTTTATTGGTTAAGAAGAAGTCACAGCGAGACAATCCGCTACCACCTAACATAATATAGGCTTTTTTGGCGAACTCTTGCGCTTTTTCTTGCACATCTTCTGTCACTTCTGCTGGAATTTGCATTACGATTTGATTGTCGATATATTTAGAATTGTAATCGTAAAAAGCCACATCTTTTACAATTTCTCCGGCTAAAGTTGTCCGCACATCTTCATTGCCTAAAATTGCGACTTCAATTTCTCGTGCTTCAATCCCTTGTTCTACAATTGCGCGGGTATCGTATTTATAGGCTTCTTGCAAAGCATTTTGCAATTCTTCTCTGTTTTCAGCTTTTGAAATCCCTACAGATGAACCCATATTCGCTGGTTTAACAAACATTGGATATAACAAGGTGCCTTCACATTGTTCAAAAATTTGCTTTGGATTTTCTTTCCATAAGTTTTTCAAAACAGGAACATAAGGAACTTGCGGAATACCTGCAGCCTGCAAAATATATTTCGTCATGATTTTGTCCATGCCACAAGCACTAGTTAAAACCCCAGCCCCAATATAAGGCATATCAATCGTTTCTAAGAAACCTTGAATTGTTCCATCTTCGCCATTTGGCCCATGTAATAATGGAAAGACAACTGCATCATCTTCTTTGATGGTACTTGGTGAAATAATTTCACCTGTTGCATCTTTTGTATCCCAAGTTAAATTAAGAACTGATTCATTTTTTGGCTTTTCCGTCAGCAACGGTCCTTTGACCCACTTGCCATCTTTTGTGATGAAAACTAGTTGGACTTGATAGTAGTCGTAGTAGATAGCATTCAGCACTGAATAAGCTGAAAGAATTGAGACATCGTGCTCGGCACTGCGACCGCCATATAATAATACGATTTTCAAAAGTATTTCCTCCCGTGATCAACTCACATCTTTTTTATCTCTCACATTTTAGCACAAAAAAGCCTTTCGCGACATAATATTTCAAAAGTAGCTGTCAGCTATTTTTGAAGCCGAGTTGTAAAATGCTTTTTAAATACTGAGTAAAATGCTTTTTTAGTTGAATTATTTGTCACCAAAGCTTTTAAACAGTACCATAGAAGAAAAAGCACGCCACTTGTGAGCAAGACTTAGGAGGTGTCAAAATGAGTCAAGAAGTGTCTAAGAAAAAAAGACTCCAGATGATTGTCAAAATTTTCACCAAATATAAAGTTATTCAAAATTTCAGCCAACAAAAAAATCCAGACGCTGTTAGAACTGCGTTTGAAGAATTAGGGCCAACTTTTATCAAAATCGGACAAATGCTATCGGTGCGGACCGATTTACTTTCACCTGCCTATATCAAAGCCTTTAAGAGCTTGCAAGACAACGTCAAAAGCGATGACTTCAGCGAAGTAAAAGCACTGTTGGAGTCTGAATGGGAACTTGCTATCTCTGATATTTTCACTGAATTTGAAGAGCAAGCTTTTGCTTCTGCTTCAATCGGGCAAGCCCATCGCGCAACTTTAAAAAGCGGTCAAAAAGTTGTCGTTAAAGTCCAGCACCCCGGTATTATTTCAGCCATCAATGTTGATTTAGCCTTATTTGAAAAGGCTATCCCTTTATTTGCCAAAATTCCTGAAACAAAAGTCATTGATTTACGCAGTGTTTTACGCGAAGTCAAAACTTCCCTTGATAATGAAACGGACTTTTTAAAAGAAAGTAAAAATGCTGCGCGTTTTTATAAAAACAACAACGATTGGCATGAAGTAAAAGTCCCACAAGTTTTTCCTGAGTACTGCACGAAAAAAGTCATCGTTTTAGAATTTATGTCCGGCAAAAGTCTGCGTTACTTGCTAGAAGCACCAAAAAATGAGATAGCCTACGAAAATGTTAGCAACCAAGCGTTAAAGAAAAAGATTGGCTTACTTTTAGTTGAATCCTTCATGAAGCAAGTTTTTGAAGATGGCTTTTTTCACGCCGACCCACATCCAGGAAATCTTTTTTTACAGCTGCTAAACCCCAATATTGAAAATTTAGCAACGGAAAGAGTCGGGCGGTTTGGACCTTTTGGATCTGAAGCAACTTGGAAAACAAAAACCCAACTTCCTCCATACCGAGTTGTCTATTTGGATTTTGGTATGATGGGCAATTTAGATGATAACTTGCGAGGTAAATTAACGGATACAGTGATTGCCCTTTACACCCAAGATACTGCTGCGGTGGCACAAGCTGTTTTGCGCTTGTGTCGTCAAGAAGGCCCTTTTGATGAGTATCGTTTTCACGATGAGCTCGAACAATTTTTAGTGGAATACTATCATCTTTCTTTAAAAGAAATCGATTTACAACAAGTGCTCAGTCAGGTAATCGGCATTTGTAACGCTAATAATTTACAAATGGACCAAGCTGTCACTATGCTAATAAAAGCCTTTGGCACCTTAGAAGGCGTGGTGGAAGAATTAGATCCTGAACTTTCGATGATGGAAGTTTTGCAAAATTTCGCGCAAAAATATTTTTTCAAACAATTTGATTTAAAAGAAGAAGCCAAAAGACAAGGCCTAAACCTCTTTAAAAATTTACGAAGTTTACCCAAACTACCTGAAAAAATTAGTAATGCGCTGGATACTGTCAGCAACGGTAAGAGTCGTGTCAACTTAGAAATTAACGACCAAAAACAAATTTTAGACCGCCTTGAAGCCATGGTCAATCGCATTGTAGTCGCTCTAGTTTTAGCAGCAGTTATTCTGAGTTCTTCACTGTTAGTCGTTTCAAGTCCTGACGCTCAGCCAAAATTTGTCGACAATTTAGGCTTATTCGGTTATATTGCGGCCTTTGTCACGATTTTATTATTGTCACTTAGCTATCTTTATCGCCGCTTTAAAAAATGATGAATTGCTATTCTTTCTAGTCAAAAATAGGATTACAACAGATACCTTCCCCCATCTGCTGTAATCCTATTTTATAACGTTTCTTGCAATAAACTTTCCATCTTTACGACAAATTCTTGGCGATCTTCTTTCGTGAAAGCTTTTGGTCCTTTTGTCTTTTGACCAGCTTTTCTTAATTTAGCCCCTAGATAGCGTTGTTCTAACAATTGATCAATTGTCGCAGCTAAATATTCTTTTCCGCTATGATGAAACACGCGGGCACCTTTTGGTAAGACTAGAGAAGCTAAGCCAAAGTCTTGCGTAATCACCCAGTCATCTGCGTTTATTTCTTTGACAATCCGATAATCTGCACTGTCAGCTCCTTTGTCCACATAAATGAACCGGACAAAATTTGGATACGTTTCAGTTGTATAGTGATCAACACTGGTCACAATGAGTACTGGCACCCGATATTTTTCCGCCAGTCCAATTACTTCTTTTTTTACTGGCGAACCGTCGCCATCCACTACAAAACGCATTTTCATTCCCCTTTTTTCATACTACGTTAGTTTTAGTATGAAGCACAACACGCGTTTTAGCAAATAAGAAAAGCATTTGGCGCCGTGTTTTTCTTTACGCAATAATGAAGAGTGAAAAATATTTTAAAAAGCATTTTTTTGTTGCCCATCTTAATAAAACTTGGCGATAATGATTTAAATAAGCTGAAATACTTTATTTTTCAACTCGTAAACGGCATCACAACTAGCGGCTACTTCCTGCTCATGTGTGACTAAAATAATACATTTATTTTGTTCATGGGCAATTTTTTCAAACAATGCGACGATTTCTTTTGACGTTGTTTCATCTAAATTGCCAGTGGGCTCATCGGCAACGATCAGTTCATGGTCACAACATAGCGCGCGAACAATCGCAACACGCTGTTGTTGCCCCCCTGAAAGCTGGGTTACTTTTTTAGCCGCCAAATCACTAGTAATCCCGACTTGCGCCAAATTGGCTAAGGCATAGGCCTTGGGATCACTTTGTTGTGTTTTTGCAATTGCCATAGCTGTCAAAACATTATCCAAAGCTGACATATAGGGCAATAAATTATAAGCCTGAAAAACAATTGAGACATCTTTGCGACGATATTCCTGCAAGCCAATTTCTTTTAAAGACTGTCCTTTATACAAAATAGCTCCTGCTTTTGGTGTATCAAGACCTGTCAAAAGCGAAAGAAAAGTCGTTTTTCCAGAACCACTACTTCCTAAAATTCCATAGAGCTTTCCTGACTCAAAACTCAGATTTACATTTTCAAACAAAGGGCCATCTGGTTCATACCAATAGCCCAAATTTTCTGTTGTTAGTGTCATTGGTTATTCCTCCTTCAATTTTTAAACTAGATTTACGAAACTAAAATCTTTTTAGGATTTAGGCGTAAAATGCCGACACTGGCTAATAAAATGGCCAACAGACTGATTGCTAAGCCCATAGCTGCTAAACTTGCAATTTCAGTTGGAGAAACACTGATTTTCAATTCTTTAACCTCTTCACTAGTTTGCATCACACTACCAAAACCACCGCCTCTAGCGCCAAATTCGCCCAGTTTACCACCAGCTGGTCCACCATTTTGCTCAGAGGGTGGATTGCCTTGATCATTTGTTCTTGATGCTTGATTATTTGTGACAGTTGTTTGATTTTGCTGTTGCAACAATTGATTTCCAACTGCATTACCAACTAAATTCCCACTAAATGTTGCAATCACCAAAGCAAAGATCATGCAGACAAAAATTTCACTAAAGAATTGCAAAATCACTTTAAAGCGCGATTCTCCTAAAGATAGTAAAACACCAATTTCATAACGTCGTTCGCGTATCGTTAACATAACAATTAAAGTTAGAATAATGACACCTGCCACAACTACTAGCACTATTATATTTTTTGCAAAATCTGAAACATTGTTCAAAGGTTGTAGCATTTGTTGATACATTTGGTCGTTTGTTTGTAAGCTATAGGTATCTGTATCGATCAATTGATTCGCTTTTTTGACAAATTTCGTCATTTCTTTAGGGTCAGCCAAATTGTAAACGGCCGAATCGATTGTATCTGCACTAGTGCTGCCTTTTAAACTATTGGCTAAAGTATAAGAAGAAAAAATCGTATTGGCAGGATTCATAAAATTAAAACGCATCCCCATACTCGTACCACTATCACTGGTTTCATAAATACCTTTTACTTTGACAGTTACATCTTTATCTTCACTATTTTTAATTTTAAAGGTATCCCCAACAGTTAAATCATTGGCACTAGCTAAGGAAGATTCAATTAAGACATTGTTACTGCCTTCATCTTTTTCAGACAATGCAGTACCTGACGTAATTTTGGCAGTACCTGCTGCAAATGTACTGTAAGAATCACTCGCCAAAACACCTGTAATTTGAAAGTCTCCTTGATCCATCTGCCCCATGTTTGCCGGCATTTGTCCACCGGGATTTTTCATATTTTCATTTTCTGAATTTTGCGTACTACTTGTATTCTCTGCTTGATCAGCTTCACTTGAAATTGGCGTAATCCCCGTACTTTTAGCCGCTGAGGTGCTAACTTCAAAAGAATAAGATTTCACCTGTGAAAGGGCGGCAATCTTTTTTGCATCCGCTAAATTTACTGGTGTCAAATTAAAGCTGGCTGGGTCAGGACGAGTTGACGTCTCGCTACTCTCATCTTCTTCACTTTTTTGAAACATCGCCGCGCGATTAGTGGTGAGTGTGACTGTTGCACCAATACTTTTTTTGGCGTTTTCACTGGCAACTTCAGCTGCACTTTTAATTGTTAACCCAGCTAAAACAAAAATCAAAATTGCTGAAAAAACGGCGATTAATAACACACTTCGCCCCTTTTTAGCCCAAAGACTTTGGTAAGCTCGTTTAAAAAAATTCATTTCAAATCCTCCTGTTGTTTTTATTTGCTTTTTCAGCCTATTTTTATCAGCTTAAAATCAGCTTAAACCACTAAAAAAACTATTTTTAATAGCAAAGAGAAAGTTTAAGTTTCATTTAGGAGGAGCATGGTAAAATGAAGCTGAGGTGAAGTGTATGTTGAAGTTACTTATAGTCGAAGATGAACACACATTATCAGATAATATCAAAGAAATTATTCAACCCTTAGGTGAAGTAACACAAGCTTTTGATGGGGAGATTGGCTTATTTGAAGCCCAAAGTAATATTTACGATTTAATTTTATTAGACTTAATGTTGCCAGAAATTAACGGTTACGAATTATTGGCGCAATTGCGCCGTCAAAACATTCAAACGCCCGTTTTGATTTTAACGGCAAAAGACGGCATTGATGATAAAGTTACCGGCTTTCAAAAAGGAGCAGATGATTATTTGACAAAGCCTTTTTACCGCGAAGAATTATTGTTACGGGTAAAAGCATTACTTAAGCGCTCCCTTGGCTTGTACGAAGAAAATCTACTGCATTATGGGCCCATTACCTGCAATTTACAAAGTAACCAAGTTATTTTTAAAGACGAAACTTTAGCCATTCAAGGCAAGGAATTCGAGCTGCTCGTTTATTTCATTCAAAATAAAGGCGTCATTTTAACTAAAGAACAGATTTTCGACCGCATTTGGGGCTTTGATTCCGACACGACATTAACAGTTGTGGAAGTTTATATGAGCCATTTACGCAAACATCTTAAAAAAACCGGCGTAGCCGATGATTTCAAGACGTTGCGCAATGTCGGTTACCTGCTGCAGGAATAGGAGTAAATTATGAATAAAGAGCTATCCAAAAAGCAACGCCGGCAATTTTTTTTATTAAATGCTGGCGCATTTGCCCTTATTTTCTTGTTATTGGGTTTTATTGTTTTACAGTTATTGCAAAGTTCTGCTTATAAACAAACAGACGAATCTTTAAAAAATATCAGCCAAGATGAGCGCAGTGTCACCATGGAAATTACACGACTCAAAGAAGGCAATCCTTTTTTGATGCCAAAATCAGATTTTGCGCCAATGGAAAACCGGAGCAGTCGCTTTAATTCCCAAATGATCTTATGGAGTGCTGAGGGGAAAATTTTGAATCAAGCGGCGTTAGGTGGGCGCTTTGCTGAGCTGCAAGATTTAACTTTAACGCAAAATAAATTAGACAGTATCGAAAGGATTACTGTAAAAAACGGGCAGCAACAGCTACATTTCCGTTCAATTACGCGAAAATTAGCAACGCCAAAAGAAAATGTGGCCTATGTACAATTGTTGGAAAATACCGATCAAATCGACGAATCGCTGCAGACTTTCAAAACGGTATTGATTATGTGTATGATTTTATTTTGGCTGTTATCTTTAGCAGTCAGCTATTTTATTTCAAAGAAAAATATGGCGCCCATTCTGCTCGCCTGGCAAAAGCAGCAAGAATTCGTGGAAAATGCCTCCCACGAGTTACGGACACCATTAACAATTATTCAAAATAGTTTGCAAAAGTTGTTTACAACACCTAATCACACTATCTTAGAAGAGTCTAAACCTATTGCCCAAGCCCTCAACGAAACCAGACGCCTGAATTCTCTTACGACTGATTTACTAACTATTGCCAGAAGTGATGCAAACGAAACGACACTTACTTTAAATCAGCTAGCACCCCAGCCTTTTCTGGCACAATTAATAAAACCTTTCCAAGAGATTGCGCAATTAGATGGAAAAATTTTTGTATTAGAAAATTACGCCGCAACTCCAGTTACCGTTGATGAAAAAAGAATTCACCAACTTTTGGTTATTCTGTTAGATAATGCTTTAAAATATACAAAAACTGGCGATAAAATTACGGTGCTTTCTCAAATTACGCATGATGATTGGCTTTTGGAAGTCCGTAACACTGGCGCAACCATTCATGATGAAGACAAAAAACAAATTTTTGAACGCTTTTATCGCGAAGAACGTTCCCGCAACAAAAATAGCGGTGGTTTTGGTTTGGGACTTTCTATCGCTTGGCAAATTGTTAAAGATCACCACGGGAAAATTTCGGTGCATGATTTAAAACCAAAAGGTGTCATTTTTAGAGTTAAAATTCCCGATAAGCAATAAAAAGAAATACTCCAGTAGCGCACCTGTGTTTTACCATTGACTGCAAAATTATTTTCAAATACAAAAGACCAGGGGAAAATATATGGTGCAATTTTTCCCTTGGTCTTTTACTTTTATTGAGCTTGTAACCATTTTCGGTATTGATTTTCCACTAATGTTACAGTTTCAATGGTCAATTCCGGTGTCATAATTGGACTTGTTAACAAGCCTTTTTTCAAACATTCATTCACGTGATCGACTTCATAAGCAAATTCACTGGTAAAAGGGATTTGTAAATCTTCCCGTCCTTCTTTGGTAAAAATTGTAGCGACTTGCGTTTTCCAAAAGTTAGGAATTTCAATGCGACCTTGACTGCCATAAATTGTCATTCCATTATCTGTACCAAATTCAGTCGTAATAAAAATATTAGCTAAAATAGCTGTCCCAAATTTCAAACTCAAGTCGCTTTGCTTATCAGAACGACCCTTTGGCATGATCGCGTTGCCGGTCACCGCTTGATAGTTCTCCCCTGTAATGTAGTGCATATAATGAAGCGGATAACTGCCTGAACCATGCAACGTTCCCCCTCCTGCTTCAAGACTTGGAAACCATTTCACATGATCGATATTGGGATATGACGTTAGCGAGCGCATTAATTTAACTTCTCCAATTTTTCCAGCTTCGATTGCTTTTTTCACAGCTAAAGTAATCGGTAAAAAAACAGCTTTTTGCGCTTCCATCAAAAAGAGACCTTTTTTTGCAGCCAATTCAAACAATTCACTTGCTTCATTAGCAGATAAAGTAAAAGGCTTCTCCAATAATACTGGCTTTCCTGCTTCTAGGGCTTGCTTGGCGGTTTCGTAGTGTCCTTTATTATAAGTTGCAATATAGATAATATCGATTTCTTCATCAGAAAACAGTTCCTCATAGCTACCATAAGCTTTTTTAATCTGAAGCTTGGTTGCTACTTTTTGTGCCTTGGCTAATTCTCGTGAAGCAATCGCAGCTACATCGCCTTCTTTACTAGCACGAATTCCTGCCACAAAGCGAGGTACAATTGATGCGGTACTGACAATTCCATATGAAATCATGATAAATTCTCCTTTTTCTTGAAATTTGGCTTATTCTCACAGCAAGTTCCTTCAAAAGGTTAGCCAGCTCAGAAAAGCTGAAGGAATCGCACATTTTTGAGCCATTGATACGCTGCTGCAAAGCGAGGTATTCCTGTGAGGATGATATATTTTTGATAGCAAAAAAGCCAACAGTTGATTATCAACTGCTGGCTTACTCACAACTGTACTTAAAATTTAACAGAAACAACTTGAATTTACAAAAATCTCAGCTTTTATGAGCCAAAATTAGTCGTGATATTCGCCACGATCCCATTTTGCTAAAAATTCATCGAAGTAATGCGCATCTGCTTGTTCTGGTTTTGGTCCTTCAACGGCATTAATTTTTTCAATTAACAATTTGTTTTCTGGTGTTTCTTTGTATTCTGCTTTAATGAAAGCTTCAATAATATCATTGATTAAAAATTCACCAGTAATTTTTCCACCAAAACCAATTACATTGGCATTTAATTGTTCTTTTGAATAAATGGCAGTCGTCATGTCCCGCACTAAGGCAGCACGTACACCGGGCACTTTATTGACAGAGTTTGTGATCCCAACGCCGGTACCACAAATCGTCACACCAAGGTCTGCAGCCCCGCTTGCTACTGCTTCTCCGACGCGTTTACCGTAAATTGGATAATGGGTCCGGGTAAAATCATACGTGCCACAATCTATTACTTCATAACCTTTACTTTTCAAAAAATCAGAAACTGCGATTTTTGTATCTGTGACAATGTGGTCACAACCAATGGCAATTTTCATTATTCATTCTTCCTCTCATCTTTAAACTAATTTCATCATTTGTAATTCAAAAGCTTACTTCTTACAGGCAGTTGACAAAACAAAAATCTCTACGCCATTTTATTTAACATATCCACGCGAATTTGATGACGGCCACCGTCATAGTGAGCAGATAAAAATTCTTTGACAATATTTTTTGCCAACTCTTCACCGACAATTTCAGAACCAATCGTAATCATACGGGCATTGTTGTGTTCTCTAGTCATGTATGCAGAACGTTCATCAGAGACTTCTGCAGCGACCATGCCTTTAACTTTTGTGGCTACCATAAAACTCCCCGCACCGTAACCATCAAAAGCAATTCCCATTGAGCCTTCGTTTTCTTTAATATCATTTGCGATAGCTAAAGTTGAATCAACGAAATCTGCGGCTGGTGTTTCTGTTTTATCCACGACTTCAAAACCTTCGCCAACTAAATACTCTTTGATAATATCCTTCAATTTCTTTGCCTGTGCATCTGAACCAAGTACGACACGCATTTGTATTCCTCCTCTAATTTCGCTATATTTTCTAACTATAGATAGTGGTATATTGTTGATATTTATTTTTGACAGCTTCTTCAATACTTTTATCGGTGAATAATGCATCAATATCTCGTAAATTGAAAAAGTTATAAAAATCACTTTGGTTAAATTTATGTGCATCGGCAACCAAGTAACGCTTCTTTGCCTGATTTAAAACCAGTTGTTGAAACTTGCCTTCTTCGATGCTGAAAGTAGATACATATTCTTCCCTTACGCCATTGACTCCAACAAACGCTTTTTCAATACTTAACTTTTGAATTGTTTCATTGGCGATTGATCCCACAAAAGCGCCAGTTTTTTGCCGATAAGACCCGCCAACCAAATATAAATCCAACTGTTCATTTTCTTGTAATAAGTTAAAGACTGGCAAACTATTCGTAACAACCCGCAAATCATGTTTCATTAAATATTTTGTCATTAATTCAATTGTTGTCCCTGAACCTAAAAAAATCGTATCTCCTGAATCAATAAATTGAACAGCCTGTTTGGCAATATAATTTTTTTCTTCTATACTAATGCGTTTTTTCTCTAAATGGGAAAGTTCCAAATCGTCTAATGGCACTATTGCAGCATTTTCAATCACCGTACTTTTCCCAGCGGCAAATGTTTTACTTTGCGCACCACCGTGAACGCGAATGATTTTATCTTGCTGCGCCAATTCTTCCAAATCACGCCGAATCGTCATATCCGATACTTGGAGATTTTTACGCACAAATTGTACTGTAATCACACCATATTGCTCACAAAGATTTAAAATGGAGCGTTGTCGTTCACTTTTAAGCATATGCACCCTCCTTTCATCCTCATATTAAAACAGAACAAAACATTTTTCAACAATAAAACGCGAATTAGTGTTTATTTTATTTTGATTTCTAGTTGACAAGCGTTTGAAAGCGATTATAATATGAGTGTAAGCAAGGTTTAAACACACTATTAAACAAAAGCGAACAGGAGGAATTATAGTGAGTACAGGAAAAGAATTCTTTGCCCCTGACACGGTTTATGTATCTGATAAAACCACGCAAGAAGAAGTCTTCAACGAAGTTTACCAAGATTTATTAAAGAAGGATTTGGTAACAGATGATTTCATCGTAAATTTGATTGAACGTGAGTTAAATTATCCAACAGGTTTAGATATGACCCCTGTTGATTCACAGTTACCTAATATTGCGATACCTCATACTGAAAGCGAATTCGTTAAAACAACGCGAATTGTGCCAATCAAAATTAATCAAGCAATCACATTTCACAATATGATCAATCCAGATGAAGAATTACAAGTTTCTTTTCTATTTATGATTTTGAATGAAGATGGTGAAGCGCAGGCCGGTTTATTGGCAGATATCATGGATTTTATTAATTCTACTGATCGCAAAAAAATGCTTGAATTCTTTACTTATGAAGATCCAAAACAAATTTACCAATTTTTAGTAGAAAATTTTAAAGGAGAGTAATCACTATGGTTAAAATTTTAGCAGCATGTGGCGCCGGAGTTAATTCCAGCCACCAAATTAAAAGCGCTTTAGAAAGTGAATTAGCAAAACGCGGGTATCAAGTAAGTTGTGATGCGGTCATGATTAAAGACATTAATGAAGAAATGTTGTCTCACTACGATATCTTTGCTCAAATTGCCAACACGATTTAGGGTTTCCTGTTAATATTCCTGTCGTTGATGCTGGCGCGATTCTTTACCGCATTCCGGCAATGGCTGAACCGGTTTACGCGCAAATGGAAGCAGCTATTAAACAAGTACAAAAATAATACTATCGCAATTAAGAAAGGATGAAATTGAAATGGTCAAAATTCTAGCAGCATGTGGCGCCGGAGTTAATTCCAGCCACCAAATTAAAAGCGCTTTAGAAAGCGAATTAGCAAAACGTGGGTATCAAGTAAGTTGTGATGCGGTCATGATTAAAGACATTAATGAAGAAATGTTGTCTCACTACGATATCTTTGCTCAAATTGCCAACACAGATTTAGGGTTTCCTGTTAATATTCCTGTTGTCGATGCTGGCGCAATCCTTTATCGCATTCCTGCAATGGCTGAACCGGTTTACACGCAAATGGAAGCAGCTATTAAACAAGTGCAAAAATAAATAAGTAGCAAACGGAGTTCTTTTTCTCCGTTTGCACTATCTAAAGAGGAGAAGAAAATATGAGTACAGTTATTGATTTAGCCAACAAGGTCTTTCAACCCTTAATCAATTTAGGGGCAGCGCCATTAATGACAATTGTTTTAACGTTAATCGCACTATTATTCAAAGTAAAATTCACCAAAGCATTAGAAGGTGGGCTTAAATTAGGGATTGCATTAACCGGTATCGGAGCTATTATTAATATTTTATCGACATCATTTGCTGATGCCATGCAATCATTTGTTGAACGTACAGGTCTTTCATTAAATATCACTGACGTTGGTTGGGCTCCTCTTGCTACTATTACTTGGGGCTCCCCTTACACACTTTATTTCTTATTGATTATGGTAATTGTCAATATTGTAATGTTAGTTTTAAATCGTACCAATACATTAGATGTTGATATCTTTGATATTTGGCATTTATCTATCGTTGGCTTATTTGCAATCTTTTGTGGTGCCAACTTGTTTATCGCAACAGCATTGGTTATTTTCATCGGCGTATTGAAAATCATCAACTCTGACTTGATGAAACCAACTTTTAACGATTTATTAAACGCACCTGATGCTAACCCAATGACAACCACCCACATGAACTATATGATGAATCCAATTATTATGGTTTTTGATAAAATTTTTGACAAAGTTTTCCCTTGGTTAGATAAATACGATTTTGATGCTGCTAAATTGAACAGTAAAATCGGTTTTTGGGGTTCTAAATTTGCAATTGGTATTTATTTAGGTATCTTCGTGGGAATGTTAGCTGGACAAACACCAACACAAATCTTCGCTTTAGCATTTACAGCCGCAACCTGTTTGGAGTTATTCTCAATGATTGGTGCTTGGTTTATCGCAGCTGTTGAACCTCTATCACAAGGTATTACTGATTTTGCCAGCAACAAATTAAAAGGTCGCACATTAAACATTGGTTTAGACTGGCCGTTCATCGCAGGCCGTGCCGAAATTTGGGCTGCCGCGAACGTTTTAGCACCAATTATGTTATTAGAAGCTATGATCTTACCTGGTAATAAATTATTGCCACTTGGTGGTATCATTGCAATGGGTGTTACACCAGCATTGTTAGTTGTAACACGTGGGAAATTAATCCGCATGATCGTTATTGGTGCAATCGAATTACCTGTCTTCTTATGGTCTGGTACATTAATGGCACCATTTATTACAGAAACAGCTAAAAAAGTTGGCGCATTCCCTAAAGGTTTAAATGCAGATGCTTTGATTTCTCATACAACGATGGAAGGCCCAGTTGAAAAATTCTTGGCTTACCTAGTCGGAAACGCTTCTCAAGGTGAAATCACCTTTGTCTTATACGCAGCTTTAGCCTTAGTCGCTTACTTATTAATCTTTGTCTGGTATGCACGAGAAATGAAAAAACGTAACGCTATCTACGCTGCCGAAAAAGCAAAATAATCAAACGCATTAACTATTCATTTATTACTGGCATAATAAATGTAAAGGCGGAAAGAAAAAGTTCTCGTAACTTTTTCTTTCCGCCTTTTTTATAAGAACTTTTTATTTTGCCTCGTGTTAAACGGTAAAACAAAGAACAGTCGCTGCGACAATAAGCTGAACTTTCCTAAAAATTTAAAAAAATTTTTGAAAACTCCTGCTTATTGCTTGTGACAAAACGCTTTTATTTTGCCTCTTAATTGTAAAACAAAAAAGTAGCTTTGAGAGAAAATTCTCAAAGCTACTTTTTCCAGTACCAAAATTGGTAGAAGCTTGGTCGTCCACTACCTCACTTCCAACACCCTGCAAATCCGGCAGTGAAGTTTCCTTCTGGTGTTGCTGTTTGACTCGACCAAACAAGTTGGTCTTATCGACTCATCGCATGTTCACTACTCTAACCGTAAAATTCTCCCTTGTCAATCATTTCTTATTAGCCCTCGCATTATCCCAGGAGCAAACGATCTTTAAACACACTAGCTATCTCAGGTAAAAAACCCTTGATCGTAAAAAAAACTCTCACCTTTCAAGGTGAGAGTAAATATCTCTAACGATTTGTTTCACTTGGCAACAAGATTGTTTGTTGTTTTCCATCGTCATAAGCATAAACTTCTTGGGGCAATTCATAAGAAAATGGGAAAGGTAAGTCTATATCCATTTCAACTTCACTATTTTCTTGCGAAAAATGCATGGTCACTTTGCCATCATGATTTAGTAATTCAAAAGCGATTAAATTATTTAAAGGTACTACTCCTTTTAAATCAAGGTCGATAATGAACCAAATGCTGTCAATTAATTCTCCTGGCATGCTAGAAACAACGCCAACAGAAGCAAAGCGGCTACGTTTTTTATCAAATACTTCAAACAAATTCAAAACCTCCTAAGGCAGTGTTTACTACGATTCATTTTTTTAGAAATGGTTTTTTTACCATCTTAATTCGTAGGTTAAACATCAGTATCGATTCTATGTCTATCATACTTTAAATAAGTAAGAATGCAAAAAAATTGCACTTATAAAGGTAATTTGTAAAAGCTTTGTTTAAATTGGAAAAGTTGCTGTAATTTTACTTTACAAAGAAAAAAAGCACCGCAAAAAAGCGGCGCTTTAAGTCAAATTTATTCAGCTTCAGCAGGTGCTTCTGGTGCTGGTGCTTCTTCTGTTTCTTCTTCAGCGGCTTGCGCTTCACTTACAGCTACGATTTGTTCTTCTGGATCAGTTACAATCGTGAAGTCAGCATCTTTTGGCAAGTCGGCAACTGATAAGGCATCCCCAATTTCAAGAGCCGTAACATCTACTTCAATGCGTTCTGGTAATTTGTCTGGTGTTGCTGAAACAACGACATTGTATAATGTTTGTGTCAACACACCGCCGGCTTTCACGCCTGCTGCTTCGCCGACAAGCAATACTTCGGCTTCAACTTCTGTTTCTTCTGTCATATTTACTGACAAGAATTCAACGTGTGTCAATTTTTTAGTAAAAGTATCTGATTGTGTGCCGCGGACTAATGTGTTCACGTTTTTACCATCAATGCTTAATACGATAACAGCATTGGCACCGTGTTCACGATAGATTTTTTCAAGAGCTGCCGCATCAACTGCAATTGGTGTACTTTCAATTTGGTAACCATTTACAACTGCTGGTACTTTACCTTCGTGACGCAATTTATTGCGTAGGGAACGGGGACGGATTGCTCTTTTTTCTACATTTAATTTTACTGCCATAACTAAATTCCTCCTAAATTTTGGCCGCAATTGCGGTAATCTTTAAAAGCAAATTTGTTACTCAGCACATCAGTGTGGTGCGTATAAAAATACGCAAAAGGACAGTCGTATGCACAACTGTCCTGTCAAAGTCGGTTAAAACTTTCTCCACCAGGTCGTAACGCTGTGTGTATGAGAAACTTTATTTACTTTACTATTTAACCTTAGGCCTTATTTAAATTTAAGTCAAGGAAAGTGCTGTTTTGCTGTAAATCCCTCTTTTTTTCGCTATAATAGACAAGACTTTGCTATTGAATAAAGGAGTAAATATGCGCTTAGACAAATTAATTGAAGAGGCACTACATACCAGCCGCAAAGAAATGAAACGACTTTTTTTAAGTGGACAGGTAACAATTGACGGCACAAAAGAACGCCACCAAAATCGTAACGTCGATAGTCAAATTCATAAAATCATGGTCGGCAATCAACGGCTTTTTACCGACGAAGTCTATTATTTATTAGATAAACCAGCTGGCGTGGTAACTGCTAACTCTGATCTAAACCATCAAACTGTTTTTGATTGTTTAAAAAAAGTTGACAGGTATCCCGATTTATACGCTGTTGGTCGCCTAGATCGCGATACTTCTGGTTTTTTACTTTTAACAAACAACGGGCCACTCGGTTATGATTTATTGCACCCTGAAAAAAAAGTAGCCAAAGTTTATGAAGCTTGCATTAATGAAATCGTAACCGAAACTGATATCACTAAATTTCGAGATGGGATTATCTTTTTGGATGGTACACAGTGCAAACCCGCCAATTTAGAAATACTCCAAATAGATACGAAAAATCAGCGCAGCTATATCCGTCTAACCATCTGGGAAGGTAAATTTCATCAAGTCAAGAAAATGTTTTTAGCTTGTGGAAAAAAAGTACTAACTTTACGCCGACTTGCTATGGGACCTTTATATTTACCTGAAAACTCGCAGCCCGGAGATTATTTTCCCTTAACAAAAGCGCAATTAACCTTATTAAAACCTTATTTTAGATAGAAAGAAGCGAATAAAATGAATTATTCTACCCTGTTATTTGATTTAGATGATACTTTACTGGACTTTAAAGCAACCGAAGACCAAGCCTTACAAAAGCTCTTTGCTCAGCTGAATATGACCCTAACACCAGAAATTGAAAAATATTACAAGACGATGAATCACAAATTGTGGGCTGATTATGAACAAGGTAAGTTAAGTCGCCAAGAAGTGACCAACGGCCGGTTTCAAAAATTATTTGCAACTTTAGGCAAAGATGTCGATGGTCCCGCGCTTGATCAAAATTATCGCCACTATTTAACCCAAGGACACCAATTATTAGGCAATGGCCGCCGCATTATCGCCGATTTGGCGAATAAAGCCGATTTATATGTCGTAACAAACGGCGTTTCTGAAACGCAATACAAGCGCTTAGAAGACGCAAAATTACTTCCTTATTTTAAAGATATCTTTGTTTCAGAAGATACCGGCTACCAAAAACCAATGTCAGAATATTTTGACTACGTGGCCCGCCGTATTCCCCACTTTGTTGCCCAAAAGGCTTTGGTGATTGGGGACTCTTTAACCTCTGATATTAAGGGAGCTAACAATGCTGGTTTAGACAGTGTCTGGTTAAATCCTGAAGCAAAACAATTATTACCAGATGTCAAACCAACCTATGAAGTCAAAGTATTAGATCAACTCTATCCTATTTTAGGCGCGTCATTTAACGAAAAAGCATAGCATTTTCTGAAAAAATCTATATAATAGACCTAGTACAAAAAATGAAAGAGGTTTTCTCATGACAAAGAACAAGCCCATCATTATTGGTGTGACTGGTGGCTCTGGTAGTGGTAAAACAAGTGTCAGCCGGGCAATTTTCAATAATTTTCCCGACCACTCCATCATGATGCTGGAACAAGATTCTTACTACAAAGATCAAAGTAATTTAAGCTTTGAAGAACGCCTGAATACAAACTACGATCATCCTTTTGCTTTTGATACTGATCTTTTGATTGAACATATCAAAAAATTGATGTGTTATGAAGCAATTGAAAAACCCGTTTATGACTATGTGGCCCATACCCGCAGTAAAGCAACCATCGTGCAAGAACCAAAAGAAGTCATTATTTTAGAAGGAATTTTAATTTTAGAAGATGAACGTTTACGGGACTTGATGGATATTAAAATCTATGTGGATACTGATGATGATATTCGCATTATCCGCCGTATTAAACGGGATATGGAAGAACGAGGTCGTACGCTTGACTCGGTCATTGAACAATACTTATCAGTAGTAAAACCAATGTATCACCAATTTATTGAACCAACCAAGCGCTATGCAGATATCATCGTGCCAGAAGGTGGCGAAAATCACGTCGCTGTCGACTTAATTACAACGAAAGTGGCAAGTTATTTGTCATAAAAACTCCCGCTTGAGTTTAAGACGGCGCAGCTACACTCGCCTTAAACGATGCCGCTGTTATAGCTACTAACTTAGTATTACATCAAAAAAGCAGTGACAAAATTTTTGTCACTGCTTTTTTAGCGCCACCTTTTATTCGGGCCCTTTACTAACAAAAACATGATAATCACTTTGCTATACTTCTATTTTCACCGAGACATTTTGAAATGGCACATCGTAAAATGGATCTTCTCTGCGGCCCAAGAAATCTTTAGCCTGCTGCGGAAAAACAGCATAGCTTAAGACATCTTCCATGAAACGGGCATACTCCTTTATCTCGGCTTCAAAACCTGATAATTGCGGCGCCAGTAAGTCAGCGGGACGTTCGGTAATCACTTTTTCATTACCGATAATTTTTTCTTTAATCGCTTCAGAAATTGCTACTGGCGGCTTGCCGTACAATCCTTTGACATAGTCTTTAATTTCTTTTGGTACTAATTTGTAACGCTCACCACTGATAATATTCATTAACGCTTGCGTTCCTACCATCTGTGACAGCGGTGTAACCAACGGCGGATAACCTAAGTCAGCCCGCACTTTTGGCACTTCAGCTAAAACTTTATCGTACTTATCTCCTAAACCTTGTTCATTTAATTGACTTAAAAGATTAGACAACATCCCACCAGGCACTTTATACAACAATGTTTTTGGTTCCACGTCTTTTACTTTTGGATTTAATTTTCCTTCATTTCTGAAGCGGTCGCGAATAGGATTAAAATGATCGGCAATTTTTTCCAATTTTTCTTGATCTAACCCCGTTTCATAACCTAATCCAGCTAAGGCGATTGCTACAGATTCTGTCGCCGGTTGACTCGTCCCGCCAGCAAAAGAAGAAATTGCCGTATCAATAATATCTGCTCCGGCTTCAGCTACTTTTAAATACGTCATCTCCGCAATCCCGCTTGTCGCATGCACGTGCACATCCACTGGTAAACTAACAGCATCTTTAATACGACTAACAAGTTCAAACCCGGCCTGAGGTACAAGTACCCCTGCCATATCTTTAATACAAATAGAATCCGCTCCAAGTTCGGCCATCTCTTTTGCTAGGGCGACAAAATAATCAACAGTATGAAAATCGCTGGTTGTATACGAAATTGCGGTCTGACAATGTCCCCCAGCTGCTTTACAAGCTTCCACAGAAGTTTTTAAATTGCGCGTATCATTTAAAGCATCAAAAATACGCACAATATCGATACCATTTTCAACGGATTTTTTGACAAATTCAGTCACCACATCATCAGCATAATTTTTGTAACCAAGTAAATTTTGTCCCCGCAAAAGCATTTGGAGTTTGGTATTTTTAACTTCTTTGCGAATAGCTCGTAGTCTTTCCCAAGGATCTTCGTCTAAAAAGCGCAAGCATGCATCAAAAGTGGCACCACCCCACATTTCTAATGCGTGATACCCCGCTTGATCCATCGTTTTTAAAATCGGTAACATATCCCGAGTTGGCATCCTAGTGGCAATCAGGCTTTGCTGACCATCGCGCAAAACGGTTTCCATAAATTTAATTTTTGACAACAAATTTCCCTCCTAACTGCTAATTAAAGGCAATCAAGGGATCACTTGCGTTGACAATTGCCCCCACCTGCACAAAGATTTCAGCAACTGTCCCATCTTTTGGTGCTACAATTTCATTTTCCATTTTCATCGCTTCTAAAATCATTACAGGTTGATTCGCTGTCACTGACTCGCCGGGATTTACTAACAATTTTAAAATTGTACCTGGCATAGGGGCACTGAGTGTGTGACTACCTGCTGGTGCAGCGGTAGATTTTGGTTTATCTTTGGGCGTGCTTTCTGATACAGGTTGCGCTGTCGGTGTTGGCGTTGGTGGTGGTGTGGCTGCAACTGGCATTGGTGCTGGTACTTGCGGTGTTACGCCACCAATTTCTTCCATTTCGACTAAATACTCTTTGCCATCAATTGAAATTTTGAACTTCCGTAACATATAATCCCTCCGTCATTTTCTTTGATAATTTTTTTTAACAATAAATTGTGAATCTGGTGCTACCCCGGCGGCAATACTTGCAGCAACGATTGCCACTAATTGCGCTTCAGGATTTTTTTTCATAATTTTTTTGACCACAAAAGAACTTCCCTCTTCGTTCCCAGCAGCAATACTTGTAGCAATCACACTTATAAGTTCATTGTCATCCTCATTGGGAATAAAAAAAGGTAGCTCTTCCCACTGATCATTGTCAGTTTGCGTTTTGTGTGCCACTGCATTGTTTTGTGAAACAACTTGTCGCTGCGTTGTATCGGTTTGTTCCTTGCCAAATAAACGGCTCCAAAATCCCATCAGGCACCTCCTTTAAAGGAAAATTTAAGACGATAAAAATAATAGCTCAATTAATTTTAACATAACAGTATGTAAAGCGCTTACAAAAGAGTGAGCCATTTAATCCCATAAAAAAAAGCCATGCGAACGGCATGGCTAAAACTGACTAATAAAAACCGAACTGACGAATTTTTTGTAAAAGGTATGAACAGACTGCTAGACACATCACCGAACCAACTAAAGCGGGAATTACGTAGAAGCCACCAACTTGCGGACCAGTGGGACCAAGAAAAATTCGCCCGACCCAACTACCTAAAAAACCTATTATCATATAGCCTAAAAAACCACTACGAATATCATTTCCTATAATTAATCCAGCCAATAGACCTAAAGTGCTACCAACAATGAAAGACCAAAATAACTCCAGCATTCTGCCACCTACTTTCGTCACTTATTGCTTATATTTTATCATCATTTACAATAAAATTATAATTATATGCAATAAATTTCGCTTAAAAAAGTAGATTTAAGCAAATTCTAAAGAAGAAGACTTCTTTTTCAATGCGTAATCATAGCCATTAACGACATAGCGATGCTTGCGGGTGAATCTTGCATACTTATCCACATATTTTTCACTGAACTCTTGTATCAAATAAGCCTCAGATAAAATACAGCGAGGCGTTAAAAACTCCTCAAAGCTATCGCCACAAAAAAGCTGCAAACATAAATGATAGCGATAAATTTCTTTTGTGTCTGTTGGCGTTAAACCAAGTGAATGGGGGTGGTTTTCTAATGCAGTAACGAAAGTTTGATAACTTTTAGGTAACCAAATCTCATTTCCTAATAATTGACGCAATAAATATAGCCATCCTCTTTCATCAATTTGATAAGGAAGTTGTGGTGCACGACTATGTAAGATTTTTGCTTCCATCGGGGTTAGTTTAAAGCCAAAATTTTGACGCTTTAAGCTAAGTTCTTGCATGTAGGACAATAGTGCTGCACTATCTCTTTCAAAGGGCAGCATCTGCATCTTTTTTAACTGCAAAATCAAGTAACGTTTCTGACTTTCCAAACCCATCAGGCAGCTTTGAAAATTATCATCTAAGCGTAAATTGAAATTTAACCACAATGGCCGAAGTCCTTCTAAACGTCGCCACACTGTTTTCCGGGCAATATAGTGCTGCTGTGAAAGTTGCGTGATCGTTACCAAGGGATCGTTTAGTTTTTGCCACAACAAGTGAAATGTCAAACTTTCAGACAAAAGTCTTTGCCACAAACGCGTTTGACAAAAATGATCTGCTAATTCAACCTGAATACCGGCATTTCGTGGCGTAAAATATATTCCGACTGCCTCTTTTTCCTCAATTTCTGCCCACCAGTCACACAAGCGCTGAATCTTTGTCTTAGCGAAATGAAATGCTGCTTGCAAGTGCTCGTATGCAACCAGCTCACCTCTTTGTCCCAACGAATAAATTTGCCAAATTGCTCGTTCATCTCTTTCCAATAAGCATTGATAGACCATCTTCTCATCTCCTTATTATTAAGGTACAAAATTAAAACTGGTCTTTTTTCCATTATTTGCTTATGTAACAACTTAATTTGAAAAATAAAATGAACCTTTGCTCATTAAGATTGCGTAATATTTGGCAAGTTGCTAAAATGAATTCATTCACATATCTGCAAAATCGCCGGGTTTTGCCAACAAAAAATTGTTGAGAGTAGCACTTTATCCCATAGGCCAATGGAGGATAAAGTTCTGCTCTTTTTTTGGAGGAATTTTTATGAAAGAAATTAGAGGCTATGTCACGCGGAGCGTCTTAAGTACTTTTGGTTTGTCTTTGTATATTCTAGCCGACACTTTTTTTATTGCAAATGGTGTAGGAACTTTAGGATTAACTGCTCTTAATATTGCTTTACCGCTCTTTAACCTTTTGAATGGTTTAGGACTACTTTTAGGAATGGGGGGTGCTACCTTGTTTGTTTTAAAAGGAGGACAAAAAAATTACTTTTCCCAGCTGCTTTTGACAGGAATTATCATCGGACTCCTCTTTACTTTGTTGGGTTTAATTTTTGCAGCACCTTTAGCTTCTTTACTGGGAGCAAGTTTGGCCACATTGCCGCTAACTACGACCTACTTACGTTTCATTTTAATTATGGCGCCTTTTTTCATTTGCAACAATTTGGTCTTAGCCTTTATTCGCAATGATCATAATCCGCAACTGGCGATGAAAGCTATGCTTTTTTCTAGTCTTTTTAATATTATCTTTGACTATATTTTCGTTTTCCCAATGAATATGGGAATGGCCGGGGCTGCACTAGCTACTGTATTAGCTCCCGTTTTAAGTTTATTGATTTTAAGCACCCACAAAAGGAAAGCCAACCGTCGTTTAATTTGGCAATTTACATTACCAAAATTCAAGACCATCAGCTGTAGCACACAATTAGGCTTAGCTTCTTTTTTGACCGAAATGAGTACCGGCATTAGCATTTTAGTTTTCAATCAAGTGCTGCTTGCTTTAAGCGGAGATATTGCTGTAGCAGCATATGGCGTGCTTGCCAATATCTTACTTGTCGGCTTATCTTTGTTTACGGGCGTTGCACAGGGTATTCAGCCTTTAATCTCACAAGCGGCAGCAAAAAAAGAAGAAACAAAAGTTTTCAGCTATTTACGTTACGGTTTTACCGTTAGCCTTTTTTTAGCATTCCTGTTGTATCTCGTTATAACTCTTTTCAAGTTCCCAATTGTCGGCTTATTTAATCGCGATCACGATGCGACCTTAACACACCTTGCAACCAAAGGGATGGGGATTTACTTTTTAGCCTTGTTTGGTGCCTGCTTTAATATCGTCTTTAGTATTTTCTTTTCTGCTGTCGGTTACGCAAAACAATCTTTTGCAGTTGCTTTGCTGCGGGGTTATGTATTAATTCTCCCCTTTGTAATTTTACTTGGAAAAACTTTTGGCATAGTCGGGGTATGGAGCAGCTTACCTTTAAGTGAATTTTTAACCCTATTGATTGCAAGCCTATTATTTATACAAGTAAAAAAAGTTATCGCAGCGATATTTCCTATTAAGCGTGCTAAAATAAAAAGAGAAAGTAGGTTGATACTATGATTGCCCATAAAAGAGCCAAACGCCATGACATTTAATAAAAAATGACATGGAGGAAAAAAACATGGAAAATATTTATGACAACGAAACATTTTTTTACAAGTACAGCCAAATGGACCGCAGCCAAAAAGGTTTAACGGGTGCTGGAGAGTGGCCAACGCTGCAAAAGTTATTACCAGACTTTAAGGAAAAAACAGTTTTGGATCTTGGCTGTGGCTATGGTTGGCACTGTCTTTATGCCGCAAAACACGGCGCAAAGAATGTAACCGGCGTAGATTTATCAAAAAAAATGTTGACAGTAGCCAAACAAAAAACAAAAGAATATCCTGTCCATTATTTACAAGCTGATATTGCCACAATTTCATTTCCTGCTGATTCTTTTGATATCGTCATGAGCTCTTTAGCTATTCATTATGTCGCTGATTTTGCTAGTTTAATTGCAAATATCAAAAGCTACTTAAAACCTGAGGGAATTTTACTTTTTTCAGTGGAACATCCCGCCTTCACGGCAGAAGGATCAGAAGATTGGTATTACGATGACAATGGAAATATTTTACATTATCCCCTTGACCATTACTTTACAGAAGGTTTACGAAAAACCAATTTCTTAGGGGAAAAAGTTGTAAAATATCATCGAACCCTCACAACTTATTTGCAGACTTTGTTAAAAAATGATTTTACGCTTTTAGATGTGGTGGAACCCTTGCCGCCAAAAGACAGGTGGCATGAAGATGGCATGAAAGAAGAACTTCGCCGCCCTATGATGTTACTTATCAAAGTACAAAAGAATTAACAGTAAAGCCGAAGTAAACTCGTTTAGCCTAGGAAAAATAAGTGTGAATTTTTTTAAATTGTTCGTCAAATTTTTAAAAGTTTTACCTTATTTCTTATCAGAGTAATTTGTGAAGCGCAATATCCATAAAAGTTCATAGCATTGGGAATTTTTTAATACCAGCGCGAAAGAAAAATCTTATCATTTTCCCAACTAAAAAGGCTTGGGGCAAGGGTTAATCAAACCTCTGCTCCAAGCCTATTTTTATTATTTAGCGTCTTCTTTGTTATCGTCTTTTAATAATGCTTTACGAGATAAGTTGACACGGCCTTGACGGTCAATTTCCGTTACTTTAACTAAAACTTCATCCCCTAATTTCACTACGTCTTCTACGTTGTTTACACGTTCATTTGCGAGCTGTGAAATGTGAACTAAGCCATCTTTACCTTTGATTAAGTTAACGAAGGCACCAAATTTTTCAATGCGGACAACTTTACCTAAGTAAACTTCGCCAACTTTTACTTCTTTGGTTAATTCTTCAATAATCTTAATCGCTTTTTGAATCATTTCTGAATCAGCTGAGGCGATTGAAACTTTACCTTCTTGATCGATATCGATTTTAACGCCTGTTTCTTCAATGATACCGTTAATGGTGTCGCCACCTTTACCGATAACCACTTTGATTTTTTCAGGATCGATTTGGATCATTTCAATCTTCGGTGCATATGGGCTCAACTCTTCGCGCGGTTGCGCCAATGTTGAAGTTAATTCTTCTAAGATTTCAAAACGTGCTTTTTTCGCTTGCGCTAATGCTTCACGTAAAATTTGTTCTGTAATACCTTGAATTTTGATATCCATTTGTAGTGCTGTAATACCATCTTTGGTACCTGCAACTTTAAAGTCCATATCGCCTAAGTGATCTTCCAAGCCTTGAATATCTGTCAAGATTGTGTAATTTTCACCATCTGAAACCAGACCCATCGCAATGCCGGCAACTGGCGCTTTAATTGGCACACCAGCATCCATCAATGCTAATGTTCCTGCACAAATACTTGCTTGTGAAGAAGAACCATTCGATTCTAAAACTTCTGCGACTAAACGAATTGTATAAGGGAAATCTGTTTCACTTGGGATCACTTGTGCTAATGCACGTTCCCCTAAAGCACCATGTCCAATTTCACGACGACCAGGTGAGCCGGCGCGACCCGTTGAACCAACTGAAAATTGGGGGAAATTGTAGTGGTGAATGAAACGTTTAGACTCTTCCACACCTAAACCATCAATAATTTGATGTTCTCCTAATGGTGCTAAAGTACAAGCAGATAGAGCTTGCGTTTGTCCCCGCGTAAATAAACCAGAACCATGAACCCGTGGTAATAAACCAACTTCTGAGGAAAGTTGACGGATTTCGTCTAACTTACGACCATCAGGGCGGATTTTATCAATTGTAATTAATTCCCGTACCACATCTTTTTCTAAGTCTTCAGCTACTTGCTTGATTTCTTTTGTAATTTGAACCAAGTCTTCTGTTTCAATATTAGCAAATTTTTCTGCGTAAACTTCTTTGACAGTTTCTTTTACTTTCTCAATTTCATCTTCACGAGCTAGTTTTTCTTCTGTCATAACAGCAGTTTTCATAACATTGTAGTAGTTGTCGTAAATGTCTTGTTTTAATTCTGGATTAACTTGTAAAAGTTTTACTTCCATTTTTTCTTTGCCGACAGCTGCGACAATTTCTTCTTGGAAAGCAACTAATTCTTTAATTGCATCAAAACCAAATAGTAAAGCACCTAGCATATCGTCTTCTGACACTTCTTTAGCGCCGGATTCCACCATGTTAATTGCTTGTTTTGTCCCGGCTACACTTAATTCGATATCTGTTTTTTCTGCTTGTTCAACAGTTGGGTTCAACACATATTCACCATTGACACGACCAACTTCAACACCAGCAATTGGGCCATCAAAAGGAATGTCTGAAATAGATAGCGCTAAAGATGAACCTAACATTGCAGCCATAGCAGGTGAACAATCTTGTTCTACGCTCATTACAATATTGGTTACTTGCACTTCATTACGGAAGCCTTCTGCAAACATTGGACGAATTGGCCGGTCGATTAAACGGGCTGTCAATGTCGCGTCAGTTGAAGGGCGACCTTCACGTTTAATAAAACCACCAGGGATCTTACCAACGGCATACATTTTTTCTTCATAGTTAATCGTCAATGGGAAAAAGTCTGTATCTTTTGCTTCTTTTGAGGCAACGGCTGCACTCAATACGGCTGTATCACCATAGCGGACTAACACTGCTCCGTTGGCTTGTTTAGCTAATTGACCGACTTCAACTTGCAAGGGGCGGCCGCCCCAAGTTGTTTTAAATACTTGCTTTGTCATAAGTTCTCCTATCTTTCTGTAGATAGTGGGCTGCTACTAAACAAATGAAAAATTTAAAATAACATTTCAAAGCTTTCATTTGGTTAGTAGTTAGCCTTACCACTACCCCAGCTTTTGTTTAGTTTTTTATAGCAAAAAAAGTGAGATTCATGCTGAACCTCACTTTTAAGACGATAACGACTAACGACGTAATCCTAAAGCTTGGATCAATTCGCGGTAACGTTGTACGTCAGTTTTACGTAAGTAAGCTAACAAGTTACGACGATGACCAACTTTTTTCATCAAACCACGGTAAGAATGGTGGTCTTTTTTGTGGACGCGTGCGTGTTCATTCAAGTGGTTGATCTCTTCAGTCAACACAGCGATTTGCACTTCTGGAGAACCAGTGTCGCCTTCGTGGCGTGCAAATTTTGTCATGATTTCGTTTTTACGTTCTTTTGAAATTGCCATGTTTTTTCACCTCACATTATTATTCTCCCTGCGACTGAGTAAAGCGTTGGTGACTCGCCAAACCAAGTGACAGGTGGTGCGCATTGCACACAGGTATACTTTACTTGATTAGAAGAGAAAATGCAAGTTGAATCCTTTTAAATTTTACTTATCGTCTTTCACAAGCAAATAAATTGAAAATTATTAAATGTAACCGTTATAATCACAACGTGCGTTTTTTTATACGCATACATAGTTTAAAAAAACTGATGTCACTTGTTAATTGTGGCAACAAATACGTACTGGAAAAAATTGGAGGAAAAAAACATGACAACATTACTTGCAGTTAAAGGACATCCCCTTGATGCCAAAGATTCTCATGCAATTCAATTATTAGAAAGCTTTTTAACTACTTATAAAGAAACTAACCCCAACGATGAAATTATCGTGGTCAATCCTTATGCTGCTGATTTCCCTGAAATCGATGGTGATATCACTTCTGGCTGGCACGCTTTAATGAACGGGGCACAATTTAACGAGCTAACAGCTGCGCAACAAGCTAAGTTGGCTGCTTTTAATGGTTTGACGGAACAATTTGAAAAGGCCGATAAAGTCGTGATTGCCAATCCATTGTGGAATTTAAGCATCCCAAGTCGCTTAAAAGCCTGGTTTGACACAATCTGTGTTGCCGGTAAAACCTTCAAATATACAGCTGAAGGTCCGGTTGGTTTAGTTACAGGTAAAAAAGCATTGCATATTCAAGCAAGCGGCGGTTTTTATAACGGACAAGACTTCGCTGCCCAATATACCCGCCAACTATTGAACTTCATTGGTATCAGCGACTTTAGTGAAGTTTTAGCTGAAGGCTTAGACTTTGACCCAACCAAAGTCGATGAAATTATGGCAAAAGCTACAACAGAAGTAAAAGCTGCAGCAAAAACTTTCTAAGTCTTCTATTGACTTTGTTAGCCAAATAAAAAAGAGTACCTCCGTAAAAATTGCTTTGAAATTTTACGGAGGTACTTTTTTTACTAAACTACACTACTTTTTCCTAAAGCAAAAAATTTTGGACCGTTAGACAAGCTTATCCTATGACAAAAATACGTCCATTTCTGATATCCTTTAGCATCCCCAGTGCATACCTTTTCTGTTATAATATCCTTGAGGTGATTGCAATGGCACTAATCAATCGAATTCAAGGAATGGAAAGTGAATTATCCAAAGCAGAACTGCGGATTTTTCGTTATATAAAAAAGAATATTGATAAAATACCGACCATGACAGCTGAACAAATTGCCAAAGGTTCAAAAACCAGTGCACCGACTGTTGTCCGCTTTGCCAAAAAAGTTGGCGCTTCAAGTCTGACCGACTTCAAAATTCAAATTTCAGCTGAAAGTCAACAGAATGGCGGGAACCAAGAATATTCAGATGTAAAAAAAAATGAACCAATTGCATCTTTAAAAGAAAAATTGTCGCAAAATGCCCAACTTACACTACATGAAACGACACAAATCTTAAGTGACGAAAAATTAGTGGCCGCATTGAAGTTACTGGAAACAAAAGAGCGTATTTTTGTAACCGGCGTAGGTGCCTCTCATCTAGTAGCCGAAGACATTAAACAAAAATGGGACCGTATTGGTAAAAGCGTATCTTTAGAAACGAACTATAACGCTTTGTTACCACAACTTATCAACACTAAAAAAGACGCAGCCTTGTGGTTGATTTCAAATTCCGGTGAAACGCCAGAAATTGTTTACTTTGCTGAAATCGCAAAAGAATTGAAGATTCCAATTATTACCCTAACTCGTTTTGGTAATAACCGACTTTCTAAATTAGCGGATGTTTCCTTACAGGTTTCCCGACCACAAGAAGCTGACCTGCGTAGTGCGGCCACCAATTCGTTAATTGCACAGTTTTTAGCAGTGGATATTTTGTTTTACTCATATATCAGCCGCAACCAAGAAAATGCTGAAAAAATTTATCAATCACGGCAAATCATCAAAGACTTCCGGGAAAAACATTTTTAAATTTCGTCATTGTTTCTTTTTGTCTAAGCAAATGAGGCTTATGTATCTGCTTATTTCACGCCATAAAAAAATCCGTATTCCCTTTTGCTACGTGTTAGCTTGGGAATACGGATTTTTTATTTTGTTTATTTAACCCATTCATTTACTTTATCTGGATTATTTTTTACCCATTCTTTAGCAGCTTGGGCTGGATCTTTGCCGTCGTGAACGGCTAACATGACATCTTCCATGTCCTTTTGTTCCCAATGGAAGTTATCTAAAATTTTGTACGCTTGCGGTTGATCTTCTTTTAGGCCTTTACGAACCATCGTGTTGATTGTTTCAGCTCCCCCCATTGTCCCTTTAGGATCAGCTAAATATTTCAAATCATATTTAGCAAACATCCAATGAGGTGACCAGCCAGTAATAACAATTGGTTCTTTGTTTTTAATAGCTTTACCCAATGCAACAGTCATGGCGCCAGATGAAGAAGATTCAACGGTCCAATCTTTTAAGTTCGGATAAGCAGCCTGAGTTTTATCTGCTGCTTTCATCACACCAGCTCCTGGTTCAATGCCGATAATTTGTTGTTTGGCCTGATCACTTAAATCTTCAATCGAATTAACAGCCATATAGCTTGGTACCACAATCCCAAGTTTGGCACCTTTTAGATTTTCACCTAAATTTTCGACTTGATTTTTGTATTTAGCATATTGTGCCTGGTGTGTATGGGGTAACCACGCCGCTACCATGCCATCTGTTTCGCCATTGGCAACAGATTGCCACATCACCGTCATATCCAACGGTGTCAATTTCACATCATAGCCTTCTTCTCTTAAAACTTCAGCGACAACATTAGTAGAAGCTACTTCTGTATCCCATTCAACATAAGACAGGTGAATTTCTCCCTTATCAGAAGCATGGCTCCCAGCAAAAGTTGAGCCAAAAATTAAAGCGATCACGACAACAGCTACACCACCTGTGAGCCATTTTTGTTTTTTCTTAGCAGCAGGAGCAAGATTTTTATTCCGTTCTTTTTTTGGTGCATTTAATTTTTGCGTAAAACGGTCGATGATGATTGCTAAGATAACTAAAGCTAAACCATTAACAAAACCATTCCCGACTTGTGCTTGTTGCAAGGCAGATAAGACCCCACGACCAAGTCCGGGAGCACCAATCATTGATGCTGTTACAACCATTGAAAGTGCAAGCATCATCGTTTGGTTGATCCCTGCCATAATCGTGCCTTTAGCTAAAGGCAATTCTAGTTTAAATAGTTTTTGTTTCCCTGTTCCACCAAAAGAATCGGAAGCTTCGACTAATTCACTTGGAATTTGACGAATTCCTAAATTTGTCATTCGAACAGTTGGTGGCAAAGCAAAAATAACGGAAGCAAAAACACCCGGCACCATTCCGATACCAAAGAAGGCAACAGCAGGAATTAAATAGACAAATGCCGGCATTGTTTGCATAAAGTCTAAAATCGGCGACACAATTGTATTGGCTTTTTCACTTTTCGCCATTAAAATCCCTAACGGAATCCCGATGATAATTGAAACGAGACTCGCAAGTAAAACTAACGTGACCGTATTCATCAAGTCATTCCATAGACCTTGGTTGTAAATAAATAATAGACCAAAAAAGGTTAAAATCGTCAGTCCTGGTTTTTTCTTTGATAAGAAAAAGGCAGCGACGGCCAATAAGACAATGAATAACAACGGTGGAATAAACAGCAAGGTATTGGTGATAGTGTCCATAATAACTTGACCAATCGTTTGCACGAAGCTAAATAACCCCGCAAAGGTTTTTGTCAACCAATCTGTAAAGTTCTCCACCCATTTTGCTACTGGAATTGCTTGTTGTAATAAATTATCCAACAAATTCCACCTCCTTGTCTCCGGTTTGAGCGAGTGCTTCAATCACACTACCGCGAATGACTACGCCCAGTAATTTATCATTTTCATCAACAACAGCTAAAGGTGCTTCAGCGTCTTTAATCACGTCAAAAATATCAGTTACTAGCATGTCTTGGGGAATTTTTTTAACATTTTTATCAATGACTTCTTTTAGTGGTAATTGATCTCTTCTCGCTTCCAACGCTTTTAATGCTGTCAAACTACCCTTTAACTTACGTTTACGGTCAACTGCTAACAACATGCTGACACCTTCTTTACGCATGCGATTTAACGCCACGTTAGGCCCATCTGCTTCAATATTCATCGTAATTGCCGGCTCCATAATATTTTGTGCGGTTAACACCTTGGAGCGATCAACATCTTCAACGAAATCACGCACATATTGGTTGGCTGGATTCGTTAAAATTTCTTCACCGGTTCCAATTTGCATAATTTGGCCGTCTTTCATCAAAGCAATTCGATCACCAATTCGCAAAGCTTCGTTTAAATCATGGGTAATAAAGATAATGGTTTTTTGCACATTTTCTTGCAAGTCCAACAATTCATCTTGCATTTCCCGCCGAATTAACGGATCTAGCGCTGAAAAAGCTTCATCCATCAATAAAATTTCCGGATCATTGGCAAGGGCTCTAGCTAGACCAACCCGTTGTTGCATCCCGCCAGAAAGCTGTTCAGGATATTGATCCTTAAAGGCGATTAAACTAGAATTAGCCAAGGCTTGCTCTGCTTTTTGGCGTCGTTTTTCTTTTGAGACACCGCGAATTTCCAACCCTAATTCCGTATTTTCTAAAATTGTGCGATGTGGAAATAGTGCAAAACTTTGAAACACCATATTGATTTTATTACGACGAACTTCTTGTAAAGCTTCTTTATTCATCTTTGCAATATCTTTTCCATCGATGTAAATTTCACCATCTGTTGGGTCAATCAAACGATTTAACAAACGAATTAACGTTGACTTACCAGAACCCGAAAGGCCCATAATTACGAAAATTTCCCCTTCGTTTACTTCAAAATTCGCATCGTAAACACCGACTGTCGCACCGGTCTTCTCTAAAATTTCAGTTTTGCTTTTATGTTCTTTCATCATGGCAAGGGCTTGTTGCTGCTTTTTGCCAAAAATTTTTGTTAAGTGTTCTACTTTCACTTTAGCCATTTTGTTACCCCCTATTTATTTTTGCTGTTTTAAGCTAGTAAAACAGCTTGCCTAATAACGAAATGCAATAGTGTGTTTCTGCTATTAGGATGGAAAATTCCAAGTTTGAAAACAACTTTGAAAATTTTCCTCTCAAAAAACTGACCACACTAGATTATCATCATGTGGTCACTTAGTCAAAAAAGAAAAACCAGGAAAAAACGTGAATTCGTTTTCCTGGTTATAACACTAGTCATTTATCTTCTTAAGGTTTTCTTAATATTTATCTTTTTTCTGGATAAAAGAAGTTCATCATACGTTGAAAAACTAATTCATCCCCTACAAAAAAGACCGTTTCGCCAACTTCAAATTTCGCATAAGGTCCCGGTGACAAAAGCAATCGTTCTTCATGCTGTAAGGCCACCACCGTTGCCCCTGTTTCTTGCCAGATATTCAAATCTTTAATGGATTCATTTAAGTGATTTGCCGTTTCGTCCAACTGAATTTCGTAAGGTAAAAACGGGGCCGTCTGCTGGATGCGTCTGGTTTGATTCACAAGCGTGTCTAGCAGCCCCGAAAAGTTTTCTAGCTCTTGTTGTTGCTGCTCCACGCTAGCCAAAATTTCTTTTTTTATTTCTTGAATTGAACTCACATCTTTATATTGTGCTAAAAAACGTTGCGCTTTATCACGCGAAGCAACATAAGCTCCACTACCATGACGCACATCCATAATGCCCAGATCAACTAAAACATTGATTGCTTTTCTAGCTGTTTCAGGGGAAACGTTAAAATTGCTTGCTAAAGTAGAGCGGGCATGAATTTTTTCGCCTTCTTTATAGCGGTTTTCGACAATTCGCTCTGCAATTTCAACAGCAATTTGTTGATAACGCGGGATCGTTAATTTTTTTCCGGCCATCTTCTGACCTCCTTGTCTTTCAATAACTTTCGTTTAGCTGGCTATTTCATTTTCATTATAATGAGAAGTTCTGCGTACTATTCTTACTATCACTTTCCCATTATTTTTCAAATTCTACAAGTATTTCGCAAAAAAAGTGAGGTAAAGGATATCCTTTACCTCACTTTACTTCTTTTACTCTAAAAGAAAAATTTGGTTATACTTCCACTTTCATAACTGGTGTTTTCGCTTCTGTTGCACCAATTTTTTCTAAAACTTCATTTTTTACTTTATCCATATTTGTCACTAAGACTAACATATCTGTGCCTTTGCCAGCTGCTTTAATTGCTGCTAAATCAACATCAGCCACAATCGTATCTGGTGTTACTTTTTGACCTTCTGCCACTTTCAAATCAAATGGTTTACCCTCTAATTCAACCGTATTAACACCCATGTGTAATAACACTTCTAAACCGTTGTCCGTTGTAATACCAACTGCGTGCTTCGTTGGAAATACAGATGAAATCGTGCCGGTTACAGGTGCATAAATTGTGCCTTCTTTTGGTACAACAAAGTAACCTTCACCCATCATTTTTTGCGAAAAAACTGCATCTGTTGATTCTGAAACAGGTTTTACTTCACCATTTGCTACAGCAAAGAATTCAGTTGTCGCTGCTACTTCGCTGACAGGTGTAGTTTGTACTGGTGAAACAGCTGTTGTTGGTTCTTCTGCCATTTTTTCAGCTGCCAATTTTTCTTTTGGAATACCAAAGAAATAAGTTGCCACAAAACCACCAGCGTAACCTGCCAATAAGCCTAATACATAACCTAACCAATGGCCGTTAGCAATTAATGGAATTAATGCTGCACCAGAAGGTCCAATTGCGGTTGCGCCAACATTACCTAAAGCGCCGATTACTGCACCACCAACACCACCACCGATACAAGCAGTGATAAATGGTTTACCAAGTGGTAGTGTTACCCCGTAAATTAACGGTTCGCCAATTCCTAAAATACCAACTGGCAACGCACCTTTGATCATTTCTGTTAATTCTTTGTCTTTACGTAAACGAATCCATAATGCCAAAGCCGCCCCAACTTGACCAGCACCAGCCATTGCTAAAATTGGCAATAATTGTGTGCTGCCTGTTGCTTCAATCATTTGAATATGAATTGGTGTTAAAATTTGGTGTAAACCAAACATAACCATCGGCAAGAAACTTGCCCCTAATACAAAACCAGAAAATGCACCGCCGACGTTTAAGATCCAGTTAATCCCGCCAACTAAACCATTTGAAACAAAACCAGCTAAAGGCATAATTAAGAAAATTTCCGCTAATCCGATAACAAGTAATGAAATAGTTGGTGTTACAATAATGTCAATTGCTTCTGGGACGATATCATGTAATTTTTTCTCAACTTTTGAAAGTAACCATACTGCAAAGATAACACCTAAAATACCACCTTGTTGTGGCGCTAAAGGTTGACCATTAAAAAGGTTGGTGATTGGTGCTTCTGGGTTCATCCCAGTTAAGGTTACGACCCCACCAATTACCCCACCAAGTGTTGGTGTTGCACCAAAAACTTGGGCTGCATTAACACCTGTGTAGATGACTAGAAAAGAGAACATCCCATTTTTTAAGATATTCATAACATCGATATATTGTTGCCATGTCGCAGCGTCTAACCGTCCAGCCGTAACCATATTGGCTAAAACAGAAGCAATACCTGCAACTAAACCAGCGCCAACAAAAGCCGGAATCATTGGTACAAAAATATTAGAAATATCTTTTAAAAGTGCTTTGAATGGTGATTGTTTTTGTTTGGCTTTTTGTGCTGCTTTCATTTCTGCGGCTTTTTGATTAAGTGCATCTTTACCAGTAGTAGCTTTAATTTCTTCACCTAAAGAAACACCCGCTTGACTTGCCATTTCTTTTGCAACTTTATTAACCTTCCCAGGACCAATAATTACTTGTAGTTGTTCATCATCCACTACACCCAATACGCCTGGAATCGCTTTTAATTGTGCTTCATTAACTTCATCACGATCGCGAACCGACATTCTTACCCGCGTCATACAGTGGGTTACGCTTTCAACATTGTTCATGCCACCGGCGCCTTTATAAATCTCTTTTGCCAACTGCTCTAAACTCAATTCTTCTTTTGCCATTCTAACTTTCCTCCTTGAAATCATAAATTGTTTAAAATCTTCTTATTCAAGGAGCTGTAATAGTTTACTACAGCTCCATAATGCCATTAGTTTAATGTTTGTTTTACAAAACCATCTGCTGCCACTAATTTTTCAGCGGCGGTTTCTTTATTGCTGTCTGTCAAAATCATGACGATGGCTAATTTAACATTTTCATCTGCTGCTGTAAAGAAGCGTGCTGCTGTTTGATAATCCACCTCTGTTGCTTGCATGATGATTCTTTTTGAGCGTTCAACTAATTTTTCATTGGTTGCTTTTACATCCACCATCAAGTTGTTATAAACTTTGCCGATGCCAATCATTGAAATTGTTGAAATCATATTTAAGATTAATTTTTGTGCTGTTCCAGATTTCAAACGCGTAGAGCCCGTTAAAAATTCAGGACCACAGTCAACTTCAATTGGGAATTGTGCATGTTTAGAAATTTCCGCATCTTTATTGCATGAAATCGTACCCGTAGCAGCGCCAACTTGGCGGGCATAATCTAAACCACCAATAACATAAGGCGTCCGTCCACTAGCTGCAATGCCGACCACCATATCATTTTCGTTTAATTTCAATTCATGTAAATCATTGGCCCCAAGTTCTGCAGAATCTTCTGCACCTTCAACAGCGACGGTCATCGCTTTGTCACCACCAGCAATAAGTCCGATTACCATTTCTGGTTCTACACCAAAAGTCGGTACACATTCTGCAGCGTCTAAGACCCCTAAACGGCCTGAAGTGCCAGCCCCCATATAAATTAAACGGCCGCCTTTTTTGAAAGCTGCAATTGTTGCTTCGACTACTTTTTCAATGCTAGCCAATTCTTTTTCAACCGCTAAAGCAACTTTTTGATCTTCTTGATTCATTTTTTGACAAGCTTCTTTAACTGACATCTCATCTAAGCCAAAGGTTGCTTCATTACGGCGCTCTGTTGTTAAGTTTTCTAAATTAATCTTACTCATGTTCTTCCTCCATTTGTTCAAGTTTAAATTTCATGCCACCTCTAATGTGACGAACCAAATCTTTTTCTTCTGCTACAACTTCTGCTACTACGTTAATTTTGTCATTTGCAGGTAGTGCTTCTTGGCAAAGTTGAATTTCACCTGTATAACGTAAATATTTTTCATTATCTACGGTGACACTTCCTAATGTACGGGATACTGTATTTTGGGCTGCAATGTGGGGAATCTTACGAAATCTCGCATCCGCACTGCGAATGACCGCCTGCGCTTCATCGAGCCGATTCACATGCTCGCCTAAAATATAAGAAAAATATTCTGTCCCACAATCATTGACACGTAATAAAATTTCGTTGTTATTTATAAAACGTTCAAATTGTTTTTTTGTCCGTTCTTTTAAGCCTCCGTCACCAATATAGATCAAATCAACTGCTGACTTTTTCTGCCATAAGGCGCAAGCCAAAGGGTGGTGGTAACGATCTTGCTCTAATGTTGGTAAACCTTCATAAAGCGGACCCCTTAAATTGGCATCACCTGGTACAAAGGCTTGAATAGTAAATCCATTTGCTTTTAGCCAGTGATTCTTTTCTAAAAACCAATCTTCAGCTAAACCAGTTTCTGGTCGCGGATAATAATTGTGCCAAGCTTCTAAGTGTGAAAAATCGGCATTTGCTGCCTTTAATTCAGCAATATCTTGTTGGGTGACCGTGCTAGCATTTAATGCTATTTGCAACTGGTGACTAAAGTTGGCGATTTGTTTATTGCTGATATGGTAATCCATACGCAGACCAGTCACGCCAATTGCTGTCAATTCAGCTAAGTTTTCCATTTGAAAACCAGCTTTAACTAACGCGTTACCAGAAATGTCTACCATCAAATCCAACTGGAATTCTTGACACCAACTCCCTAATTGGCTAAGACGTTCTCTGTATTTTGTTGCGTCATCTTCTGGAATGTGTAAAGAAGTAAAGATGCCTTTAAAACCAGCTTGTGCCATTTGCGCCACATAGTCTTTTTGCTGTTGGGACAGTGTTTCATTTAAAAAAATCGAAAAGCCAAACAATGAAATCCCTCCATCTTTTATGAAAAAACGATTAGTAATCGCTTACACCTCGGAGTATACATCATGATTTATTTTTACGCAACCTTTTTTCGTTATTTTTATTATTTTTTTGAAATAACATTTCTTACACTTTGCAAAAATTTAAGAAGAAAATTTCAAAGCCCCACCAAATAGCATTCTGTGGTAAACTTACTTTTAGGAAAATCAACTTTGAGGTGAAAAATCATGATTACGATGGATGACATCATTAGAGAAGGTAATCCCACTTTGCGGGAAGTTGCCAAAGAAGTACCCATGCCCCCAACGTCAGAAGAAAAGAAACTTGGGGAAGAAATGTTAGAGTTTTTAAAAAATAGTCAAGATCCAATCAAGGCAGAAGAAATGCATCTGCGCGGCGGAGTTGGCTTAGCTGCGCCACAATTAGATATTTCAAAACGTTTAATTGCTGTCCACGTACCTAGCAACGATCCAGAAAATGATACACCAGTTATTAGTACTGTTATGTTCAATCCTAAAATTTTGAGCCATTCAGTCCAAGATGCCTGTCTAGGTGAAGGCGAAGGCTGTCTGTCAGTTGATCGTGAAGTACCTGGTTACGTTGTGCGCCATGCACGCATCAGTGTTTCTTATTATGATGAAGATGGTATTAAACATAAACGTCGTCTCAAAAACTACGAAGCCATTGTGGTGCAACATGAAATTGACCACTTAAATGGCGTCATGTTCTACGATCACATTAATGAAGAAAACCCATTCTCCTTAAAAGAAGGCGTATTGGTAATTGAGTAAGAAAAATTAGCCAAGCAAGATAAAAAAGCCGCACAAACTTTACGAAAAAAGTTTGCGCGGCTTTTTATTTTGTCTAAACAAGTTCGTTTACTCTTGGTATAAAATACCTGCTTTTGCTAAAGCATTTTTTATATTAACGAAATCCTCATCTTTTTCATAAGCAATCGTATGTAGATGAATGCCATTGGTTAATTCTGAAAGTAAGCTGGCATTGGATTGCTGGTATTTTTTCATAAAAGCTGCTACATCTGCTGGCGTTTTTATTTGCAAGTTGCCTGTTAATTCACCATAAATCTCGTGCTCGACAATGACATCAACTACCTCACCGCCATTTTGTACAATCAGACTTAATTCTTCATTGGTTCGGCTGGCATCATGCTGCACGACAATCTTGCTTAATTTGCCGTGACGCTTTTCTTGCAGTAAATATCCGCGGGCGGTAGCTTTTATTTCTAATCCAGAGGCACGCATCAACGCGATATCTCCCACGATGATTTGGCGACTAACTGCAAATTGCTGAGCAAACTTGGAGGCACTAATTGGCTTTTGCGCAGTTTTCAACTGTTCTGCAATCACCTCACGTCGCTTTTTTCCCTCCATCTACTTCTCACCTTCTGACAATTTCTGCTGTTGATAGTTACGCGAATGCGCCATAATATCGGCAAAAGTGGCTGTGATTGTCTGCTTATAGTCAGTATTTTTGACATTTTCAGCTACCTTTTGTAAAACAGCGGCTTCTCGTTTTACATCTAAGACTGGTTGTGCCTGTTCCTTTTTAAAAGCGGCAATTTGGCTGACTGCCATCATCCGCCTTTCAAGTAAACTTACCAATTCTCGGTCAATTTGATCAATTTCTTTACGCGCATTGTCTAATGGGCTTTTGGCATTATCCTCATCAATCATTCTTATCACCCGCGCAGGATTGCCTGCTATTACCACATTATCAAGATAAGATTTAGTCACGACACTACCTGCAGCAACTACGACATTATCCCCTAAGGTAATTCCCGGCAAAATAATTGAGCCTGCTCCTAACCAGGCATTGTTCCCAATTGTAATCGGCTTGCCGCTTTCTAACCCACTGTTGCGTTTAACTGGATTTAAAGGATGTGTTGCGGTTAAAAGCTGAACATTTGGTGCAATCATGCAGTTGTCCCCAATTGTAATCGGACAAACATCTAACAGAACACAATTAAAGTTGGCATAAAAGTTTTTCCCCACCGTAATATTGTAGCCGTAGTCAAATTGCACTGTTGGTTCCATGTAAATATTTCCTGCTACATTGCCAAAAGTTTCTTTTAAAAGCTGGCTCCGAAGCGTTACGTCTTCTTCTTTGTTAATCAATTGCATTTGCTCTCTAGCAAATTTACGTTCGCTAACTAATTCAGGATCTTCTGAAAAGTACAGTTGTCCTGCAATCATTTTTTCTTTTTCACTAACCATTAGTACCCTCCTAAATATTGATTTCCTTAAATAAATCTTCTGCCGCACATTGTACCATGGTAAACGGTTCCTGAATAGCAAGGGGTGTTTGATTAATTGCCATAATTTTGGCGTGTTTGTCCCGGTAATAGAGCAGTTGGTTAAATGGCGCTACTTGAAAACTAGTACCGACAATTACTACTAAATCTGCAGCTTTAACCGCAGCTGTTGCGTGATTAACTACATCGGTTGTAAACCCTTCACCATATAAGACGATATTTGGTCGTAAACGTCCGCCACAATTTTCATGGATATCACAAGTTAAATATTTTTCCCAAGGAATGCTTTGATTACATTTACAACAATAAACATCATATAAATTACCATGGAAATTGACAACATGCGGCGTTTTGGCTTTGTCGTGAAGCCCATCAATATTTTGGGAGATGACCCAAACAGGCTTTTTTCTTGCTAAGGCTGCAATCTTTTTATGAATAATATTAGGCTGTGCCTCCGGATGATAAAGTTGTTTGATAAATTGATAAAATTTTTGTGGCTCATAAACAAGACAATCGTGACTTAATAAATATTCTGGCTGATCAATCCCCTGATAGACTCCTTGTAGCGAGCGATAATCTGGAATACCCGATGGGGTCGAAACTCCGGCACCGGTTAAAAAGGTAATTTTTGGGGCTGCATCAATTATTTTTATAGCATCTTTTATTGCTGTCATTTATAACACCTCAACTTCTATTATACGTCAGAAACACCTACTTCGCTGATTTCCTTATAAATCTGACAATTATTTAAACAAAAAAGCAGCCGCATTACTCAACTTCAAAAAACAAACGTTAACTGTTAAAGCCAACTTTTTGAAGTTGCAAATCACAACCGCCTTTTTTTATTATTGAAATAATCAGATCTGACAGATTAGCCTTTTATCTACTGAATTACTTTTCCCCATTACGCATCATAAAAGCCTAAAATCATAATTCCAATCATAATCGCACCAATGACAAAATAATGTTTGGCTTTCAATTTTTCTTTTAAAAAGATACGCCCTAAAATGACCGATACAATCGCATAAGCTGAAATTAAGGGCGCTACAATAATTGCTTCTTTGGTAGAAACAGCCCCAACGTAGAAAAATTGCCCTAATGTTTCAAAAATTGCCGCAAGACCTTTGTCTTTTTCATTAAAAACAAAGACGGGCTCTTTTTTCACCCATTCTAAGTATGCCCATAAAATTAAAGCCACAATCAAAAAGGTTAATTCATAACTCATATTAGCCTGATCTTCAGGCATTAGTTTGCGATACTCTAAATAATAGCTATCTAAAAATGTCCCCATTCCATCAATAATCATATACAAAATGGGAAATAAAATTGCGATGGCACCAAAGCGATATTTTTTATCAATTTTGACACCTTCTGCCTTAAGAGTAGCATCATCTTGCTCTTTTTCAAAAATCGATAGCAGTAAAATACCAATTAAAATCATCAAAATGGCGACCAACTGTAACCAGCTGACGCTGTTGCCCATAACTAAAAAGCCTAATACTGCAGTTACAGCCCCCGAAGAATTGCTGATTGGCGAGGAAATGGAAACTTCGATATAACGTAAGCCAAAATAACCAATCGCCATTGACAAGATATACATCGCCGATACTGGCAAATACAGCACTAAATTATGCCAATCATAACTGATACCTTCGTAAATGACATAATAAAACAAAACGTGTAGTCCCATAACTAAGCCCACCATAATTGTGGTTTTCATCGCACTGTGGCTATCGTTGGGGTCATTGCCTTTCTTATAAAAAAGATCTGCTGTCCCCCAAGCTAAAATTGTTACTAGTGCTGCTACAAACCACATACTATCCACTCCCAATCTAATAAACTTGTCTTTTTAAAAGTAGCCTAAACTCTATTAATCGTCAATTAATGTCTTTACCAACACTTTATTTTCTCTACTAAAATCGGCAGGATAAATGAAAATGAATTCAATTCATGACAGCGTCTTGTAAACGTGATACAATACATTGGGAAAAACGTAACAAGTAAGTTACGTTTATGTAAAAGCGAGGTGAAACCATTGGTACCATTCATTATTTATTGGGGCGTAATCCTAGTTTGTGTTGCATGGGCTGCGTTAAGCATTTTCTTTTCTATTTTTTATTTGGCCCGCAAAGAAAACGGCAATTTATGGGCATTTGCTTTCTTTAACGTTCTTGCTGCCATCGTACAAGCAATCGTCTTGGCAATTTATCGCACCTGGGGTTGGGGAATTACACAATACTCAAGCTTGATTTATATTATCATCGGCGTATTACTTGTCTTAACCGTTGTCCAAGCTATTTTGGGTCGCGAACCAAAAGAAAGTATCGCTTAATTTAATAAAGAAAAATACTGCTTTTAAAATACAAGAAAACAATGGGTTCTCCTTTTTTCAGGTATTTTCTTAACGCAGTATTTTTTTGTATTCTCCGTATATTTTATACATATATTTTCATGAATCTTTGCTGAAACAAAACTAAAAAAAACATTGGTAAAAACTAACATCTCCTTATATAAACTTAAGCAAATCCTAGATAAATTACTAATACAACAGTATTTCAAGTGAAAATTAAAGAACCTTCATTTAACTGAAAATACTGCATAATATTTCATTTTAATGTAAAAAAGTTTGACAGCTTTATTAAATTGACGTAAAATTCTCTTGTACTATCAACTGAATACGAGATACCTCCGTCACCGAGGTAGAGGTCGCATCATTCATTAATCCTGTCGAGTAAGCAAATATTAAGAAGCAGGCCTAGGGTATGATGCCGAAATGAGTCGCGTGTTTGCTCACCGATTTGTTGGGACGCGCGGGAAATACCCGGCGGACTGTCTTAGCTTTTGGCTAAGTTGCGCTATGTTTTGTGAGAGGTTTGTCGACGAATTATGCTCTTTGTCAACAGCCGATTTCTTTTCATACGAACAGATTTCGGCTGTTTTTGTTTTCGCTGGCTACAACTTCCCCCATCTCTCTTAAGTCTTAAGTGGCCCCACTTCATTCGTTGGTATTGTCAAATACTTTTTAAGGAGCAGAACATGAACAAAAAAATCTCAGTTACCGCACTACTTACCATTATTTTAAGTTTTTTCACCGTCGCCTTTGCTGCGACACCGGCCTTAGCTGACAGCAAAACACCAGCTGACACTTTACGGGTAGGCATGGAAGCTGGCTATGCGCCATTTAACTGGACGCAAACCACTGATGCCCACGGCGCTGTCCCAATTCAAGGAGAAAGCTCAGCTTGGGCAGGTGGCTACGATGTTCAGATTGCCAAAAAAGTTGCCGAGGGGTTAGGCAAAAAATTAGTCATCGTTAAAACCGATTGGGATGGCCTACCTGTCGCATTGCAATCTGGAAAAATTGATGCTGTTATTGCCGGCATGTCACCTACTGCCGAACGTAAAAAAGAAATCGACTTTACCAATCCTTACTATGAATCACATCTCGTTATTGTCACACGAAAAGATAGTAAATACGCAAAAGCGAAAGACTTAGCTGATTTTAAAGGCGCTAAAATCACTGCACAATTAAATACCTTTCACTATACCGTAATTGACCAAATTCCCGATGTAAAAAAAGAACAAGCGCAAAAGAATTTTTCTGCAATGCGGGCGGCATTATCTTCTGGTGTGATTGACGGTTATGTCTCAGAACGACCAGAAGGCGTGACTGCAACATCCGTTGATAAAAGTTATGCTATGGTAGAATTTGCCAAAGATAAAGGCTTTAAAACCAATCCAGAAGATGTCCAAGTCGCTGTCGGAATGCGTAAAGGTGATCCTGATGTCGCAAAGGTTAATGAAATTTTAGCGGGTATTTCTGAAGATGAACGCACAAAATTGATGGATGCTGCCATTAAAGAGCAGCCTGCTGCGACAGAAGAAAATGAAGCAAAGTCTGGCTTTTTACACGATATTAAAACCATTTGGGGCCAATACGGCGGACTATTTTTACGTGGGGCGGGCTTAACTTTATTGATTGCCATTGTCAGCACGATTTTAGGAACGAGCCTTGGTTTATTAATCGGCGTTGTTCGCTCATTACCAGAAGCAGAAAACAAAGCTGTTTTCATCTTCCAAAGATTTTTTAATTGGCTACTTTCTGTTTACATTGAAGTTTTCCGGGGTACACCAATGATGGTTCAAGCGATGGTCATCTATTATGGACTCGCACAAGTTTTCCAAATCGATTTGAATCGAACCTTAGCTGCTTTTATCATTGTTTCGGTTAATACCGGAGCTTATATGTCTGAGATCGTTCGTGGTGGTATTTTTGCCGTTGACCCTGGTCAATTTGAAGCCGCTCAAGCTATTGGGATGACTCACGGACAAACCATGACAAAAGTTGTCTTGCCTCAAGTAATCCGCAATATTTTGCCAGCGACAGGTAATGAATTTGTCATTAATATTAAAGATACAGCTGTACTAAGTGTTATCTCTGTTGCGGACTTGTTCTTCCAAGGAACATCTGCTGCCGGAACCAACTACAAGTTCTTCCCAGTCTTTACAATTGTCGGCATTATGTATTTGATTATGACCTACAGCATCTCCCGCATTTTACGTTTTGTGGAAAAACGGATGGATGGTCCCCAATCTTATATCAAAGCAGATGAAGCTGATTTAGAAGCAGAAGAACAATAGGCACAGGCTTAGGAGGAAAGAACATGGCAGAACAAATTATTAACATTCAGCATTTGAAAAAAAGCTTTGGTGAAAATGAAGTTTTAAAAGATATCGATTTTTCTGTAGCTAAAGGTGAAGTTGTTTCAATTATCGGTTCCTCTGGTTCTGGTAAATCAACTTTATTACGCTGCATTAACTTACTAGAAAAACCTACTAGTGGTGAAATTTATTATAAAGGGGAAAATGTTTTATCCCCAGGTTATAGCCTGACAAAGTATCGGACGCATTTAGGCATGGTTTTCCAATCCTTTAATCTGTTCAACAATATGAATGTTTTGGAAAATTGTGTCACTGGTCAAACCACAGTTTTAAAACGAAACCGCGCTGAAGCAAAAAAGATTGCTTTAGAAAACTTAGAAAAAGTTGGTATGGATCGCTACGTTGATGCCAAGCCTGCTCAATTATCCGGTGGTCAAAAACAACGGGTAGCCATTGCGCGTGCGTTATCAATGGATCCAGATGTGATGCTTTTTGACGAACCAACTTCTGCGCTAGATCCTGAAATGGTAGGAGAAGTTTTAAAAACCATGAAAGCTTTAGCCCATACTGGTCTAACCATGGTAGTCGTAACCCACGAAATGGATTTTGCCCGTGATGTCTCTGATCGCGTAATCTTCATGGATAAAGGTGTTATCGCTGAACAAGGTTCACCAGAAGATATCTTTGCAAATCCAAAAGAAGAACGCACCAAAAAATTCCTACACCGCGTTTTAGACAAAGACGCATAATTGTTACACCGGATAGATTTTAGAAGATAATAAATCTTCTAAAACCTACCCGGTGTTTTTTTTCGATAGATTTTTTCTAAATAAATCACTTATGGTAAGATTATGGGGCTAAATTTACGAACTAACGCGCTGTGAAACTAAGCAAATTAGGCTTACGAAGACTTTTTATCTAACGGTTTAAAAATCCATCATTGAAATTTTCAGAAAATTATCCTAAAATGGAGCCAATGCTTTTCAAACTTTTAAAAATTTGTGTGAGTGTAGTGCTCACCTACAAAGGATGAATGATTTATGGAACCACAAGAATTAAATCGTAGTTTAAAAAATCGCCATGTCCAATTAATTTCAATCGGAGGCGCGATTGGAACGGGACTTTTCTTAGGTGCCGGCAAATCGATCCAATTAGCTGGACCTTCCATTTTATTTGCCTATTTAATTACCGGCTGCGTTTGCTTTTTGATTATGCGCTCTTTAGGCGAGTTACTTTTATCAAATACGGACAAACACTCTTTTTTAGATTTTGTTGCGGAATATTTAGGCAAAAAATGGGCATTTTTAACCGGTTGGACCTATTGGTTTTGTTGGATTTCAATTGCCATGGCCGACTTAACTGCCACTGGACTTTACGTGAGGTATTGGTTTCCGCAAGTCCCCCAGTGGCTGCCTGAAATTATTGCCTTAGTTTTACTAGTTGCCTTAAACATGATTGCTGTGTCTTTATTTGGCGAATTGGAGTTTTGGTTTGCTTTAATCAAGGTGGTGGCCATTATTGCTTTAATAATTGTAGGCGCCTATATGATTGTCACCCATTACAAAACCGCTGCAGGGACAGTTAAAATCAGCAATGTCTGGAATCACGGTGGCTGGTTTCCAAAAGGTGCCTCTGGCTTTATTCTCTCTTTTCAAATGGTAACTTTCGCTTTTGCCGGAATTGAGTTGGTTGGACTTGTTGCTGGCGAAACCAAAAATCCGAAAAAAGTTTTACCAGAAGCAATTAACAACATCCCTATTCGAATTATTCTATTTTATTTAGGAGCATTGTTTGTCATTATGGCAATTTACCCTTGGAATAGTTTAAATTCCAGTGAAAGTCCATTTGTTGAAGTCTTCTCTGACATTGGTATTACTGCTGCTGCTACTGTCATTAATGTAGTCGTTTTATCAGCCGCCGCATCTGCTTGTAACAGCGCGATTTACAGTACCGGCCGTATGTTACGCTCTTTAGCTCAAGAAGGCAGTGCGCCAAAGCCCTTTGAAAAATTAACCAAACATCAAGTTCCAGGTAATGCCATCTTCTTTTCGGCATTAGTCATTTTTATTGCCGTCATTTTAAATTACTTTATGCCCAGTGAGGTATTCACCATCGTAACAAGTGTTGCGACGACTTGTTTTTTGTTTATTTGGGGTATCTTGGTTTACACCCATATGAAATATCGCAAAAGTATGCTGGGAAAGAAAAGTCACGACTTCAAAATGCCCCTTTACCCTTATAGCAATGTCTTAATTTTTGCCTTTTTATTATTTGTTGCCGTCGTTTTACTTTTATCAAAAGAGACGCGTATTGCAGCCTTGGTAACGCCAGTTTGGTTTGTTATCTTGTGGCTCATTTATCATTTTAAATTCGAGCGAAAATAAAATGAGGGCCTTTTGTTACAATTATTTGTTACCTGCAAAAAGCGTTGGTAATGAAGGATTCCCCTTCACTACCAACGCTTTTTATCTATATCAGAAAGGATAAAATTCCCCTGCAAATTTATAGATGCAATCCTGCTTGAATTTTGGCGGCTGTTTCGTAAGAAGGAATCCAAATGGCAGAAACAATAAAACGACCAAACAACCCAATCGTAGGATGCCAAAAAACGGCTGCCACTAATAATAGATTAATCACCATTGAAAAACTGCTACGACGATCATTGCGCAACAACTGTGTTCCCCGGGTGTTGTCATCATTCGCTTTTAAAATTTGCTTTGTTAAAATACCAAATGAAAAGCTCCACATGGTGTACACCACCACATAAGCTAACGCTGGCCAGAACATCCCCGGATTACTTCCCACCCACTGCGTGACAGCTGGACACAAAGTTAACCAAAAAAGCCAAAAAATATTGGCCCAAATGACCCGGTCATCGACTTTTTCTGTCATCTTCATCACCCGATGATGTGTCACCCAAATAACCGCGACAAAAATAAAACTGATGGTATACGCAGTTAACACATCCCGCATGGCTAAAAGTGATGCTAAAGTTGGCGCTTGGGGAAAACGAATTTCCAATACTAAAATGGTAATGACGATTGCTACAACACCGTCAGTAAAAGCCGTTAAACGTCCTTTTGTCACAATATTCACCTCGCCTTATTTTAGCATACCTAAAGATTATGGGCACAAGTAATCCTTTTATCCCCTGCTTTAGCGCGTTTTTATTCAAACTTTCAGAAAACTCTTGAAAATCAAGACCTTTTCTGTTATTTTTGTAACACTTATAAAACGGTACATTTGTCATTTAAAGAATCTTTTCACAAGAGCAAATGACTTATTTATCGAAGCCTTTTGCAATTATTTTTAGAAAACTCAATTTTAGAGGTGGGAAAATGGAAAAGAAACTGCAATTTAAAGATTATTTGTTTGTCGGTTCAATGTTATTTGGTTTATTTTTTGGAGCGGGAAATTTAATTTTCCCAGTGCACATGGGACAGCTAGCCGGTGCTAACGTCTTTCGCGCGAATTTAGGTTTTTTGGTTACTGGTATTGGCTTACCTTTTTTAGGTGTTTTAGCTATCGGTTTATCCCGCAGCAGCGGACTTTATGATTTAGCTTGTCGTGTCAATAAGACCTATGCCAAAATTTTTACTATTTTATTATACTTAGTTATCGGACCATTTTTTGCTTTACCTCGGTTAGCAACAACCTCTTTTGAAATTGGCTTAGCGCCTTTTTTGGCTAAGGAGCAAACTACACTAGCATTAGCAGGCTTTAGTATTTTATTTTTTGTAGCTGCCTGGGCATTATCCCGCAAGCCAACAAAATTATTAAATTATGTCGGTAAATTTTTAAATCCGTTGTTTTTATTACTATTAGGAATTTTAATTTTATTAGCCTTTTTAAACCCTATCGGTGGTATTCAGGCTACGCCTATTCAAGCAGACTACACCAATCACGCCTTTTTAACAGGCTTTACTGAAGGCTACAACACCTTAGATGCTTTAGCTTCCCTTGCTTTTGGGATTATTATTGTGACGACCTTAAAAGATATGGGCGTTAAAAAACCCAGCACGATTGCCATCGATACGGTTAAATCGGGTTTTGTCAGCATTCTTTTAATGGGTATTATTTACACTTTACTGGCTTTAATGGGAACCATGAGTTTAGGTAAATTTGCCATCTCTGAAAATGGGGGCATTGCCTTAGCAGAGATTGCCCGCCACTATCTTGGTACCGGTGGAAGTATTTTACTAGCCTTTATCGTTATCATCGCTTGTTTAAAAACTGCAATCGGGTTAATTACGGCTTTTTCGGAAACATTCGTCGCATTATTTCCCCAACAAAAATATACAACTTTTGTTACTGGTGCTAGTTTTTTAGCCTGCTTATTTGCCAATGTTGGACTAACGAAGATCATTGAGTTTTCAACACCGGTGTTGATGTTCACGTATCCGTTAGCCATCACTTTAATTTTATTAGCTTTACTTGGACCTTTGTTTAAACAAAGAGCTAGCGTGTATCGACTGACCACGTATTTCACTTTGTTTGCTGCAATCATTGACGGTTTGAACGCTGCCCCTGCCTTCTTGAAAAATTTAGCTCCGGTTCAAAGTCTCTTACACTTTGCGACAGATTACCTTCCCTTTTTCAAACTGGGAATGGGCTGGATTTTACCTGCTGTCATCGGCTTTGGTGTAGGTTTAATTTGGACCGTCATCAAAAAAGCACCAGTTGAAAATTCGCAGTAAATTTTCTTAAAAACAAAATATAAAATAAACAAACAAAAGCGCCTGGCTTCTTTTTAAAAGCCGGCGCTTTTGCGTGTGCTTATAACTGACAGTCTGACAAAAAAACGATACAATGAGGGAAAAGGAGTCAAATTACGGAGGGATATTTATGGTATATGAAGAGCTGATGATGGACTCATCAACCTTGTTAAAATTTAAACTGTTCCGCAAAATGATGTTTATTGGGCGACAGAATTACCCAATTGCAGAGCTGGCCCAAGAAATGGATTTAAACTACCAGCAAACTGTCATCGACTTAACGGAAATTGATAAAGATATTAGTAAGATTCATCCTGAACACGAAAGCTTTTTAATCGGGGCTGGCAAAATTGATTGTCTTAATTTAACGGCCACCATCGACGAGTACCGTTACTATCTATTACAAGGTTCAGTGCCATTTCAATTTATTTTATATTTTATGAATGAAGAAAATCCAACGATTGAAGATTTCTGTGACCGTTACTTCTCAAGTCGCTCGACAGTATCGCGTAAGATTGAGAAGTTAAAGAACTTCTTGAAATCTTTTAATTTGCGCTTTACATACACTGAAGCTGGCATGGTGGGGGATGAACGCCTTGTACGCTTGGCCCTATTCCATTTAATCTGGTTGGGTTCTAGAGGGATTACTTGGCCTTTTAGTGTGTCCGAAGAAAAAGTTGAAAAAATTGTCGATGCCTTTGGCGAGTACTTCCCACTTTCCCGTACTTATTTAGGTCGTTGGGAATTAAAATACTTTGCCGCGATTTTCTTATTGCGAATTGAAAAAGGTAATTTTGTAAAATATGACAAAGCTTACGACTGCTTGATGAAAGATAACGATTATTATGATTTTTCTCGTTTGAATCCTTTAGTAGACAATAAATTGACGTCACGGCAAAATAAAGCAGAGTCTAGCTTTATTTTCTTCTTGGCACACTTTATTCCTTTTTACACGTTAGAAGATGATCCAACCTTAACGCAAACCATTAAAGACTTCAGCGAAAAACCAAATCCTGTTTATAACTTGGTGGAAAAATTCTTAGATTTTGCCAAAGCTGACTTATTTTCAGACAACCCTGCGCTTTTGGATCAACCAATGGTACTAGGAAATCTCTTAAATATTACCTTTGGTTATTATGTCATTAAATATCGGTTTCCAACTATTCAACGACTATTGGGACCAAAACAAGTTTTTGAATCGCCAATTCGAGAAATGGAAGCTAAAATCCACACTTTCTTTACCGAGATGAGTGAACAAGAACCTTATAATAGCTTTGTTAATAATGCGACGATTAGCAGTTTGGTCAATGGCTTTACGCAAGTTTTAATGCCTCTTTACGATACAACTACAAAAGCGCATAAAGTAGAAGTTGGTGTGGCTTTAGAACACAATTATCTACTTGTTAAAAGCGTTTATCAGTTTATGTCTGACTTGCAATTTGTTAACGCTGAAACATACAACAGCCAAAAACGTGACCAATATGATTTAATTATCAGCTCTTCTTTATTAGTAAAAAATCAGTACCCTGAATTAAACGTCTTTTTATGGGAACACGGTTTAGACGATGAACAATACATCATCTTATACAAACGTCTACGCAAGATTTTTAACGAAAAAAATAAATAGACGCGCAATTAAGGGGGAGATTTAATGCGTTTTAAAGGCGGACGACAAAGTAAAAACGTCGAAGACCGTAGAAGCAGTTCCGGCGGTTTATCCGGTGGTGTAATCGGCGGGGGCGGGATTGGCCTACTTTTAATCGTTTTATTCTCTTTATTCTTTTCTGGTGGCAATATCGATTTGGGGTCACTTTTAGGAACTGATAATAGCCCGATTACTGCCCAACAGCCCACTGGTACAGATGATCAAAAAGAATTTGCCAGCGTTGTTTTTGGCCACTTGGAAGATTATTGGAACACAGAATTCAAAAAAACAGAATACGCGCAACACCAACCAGATTATCAAGATCCGACATTGGTTTTATACAGCGGCAGTGTGCGCTCGGCTTGCGGCCAAGCTTCTTCTGCGGTTGGACCATTTTATTGTCCTGGAGATCAAAAAGTCTATCTAGATTTGAGTTTTCAAACAGAATTGTCCCAGCGCTTTGGCGCAACGGGTGATTTTGCCATGGCTTATGTTATTGCCCATGAAGTCGGACACCACGTTCAATACGAACTTGGCACCTCTGAAGAAATGGACCGCCTTCGCAGTCAGCTCTCAGAAAAACAATATAATCGTTACAGCGTCGCTTTAGAATTGCAGGCTGATTATTTTGCCGGTTGCTTTGCTCGCTATCTCGAAAATAAAACGTACCAAGGACAGCCTATCTTAGAAGCTGGTGATATTGATGAAGCCATTCATGCTGCCAATCAAATTGGCGACGATACCTTACAGCAAGAAGCTCAAGGGTATGTTGTTCCAGATAGCTTCACCCATGGCACTTCTGAGCAGCGCGTCGATTGGTTTAAACGCGGCTATCAATACGGTGATTTAAAACACGGTGATACCTTTCGTGCCTATAATTTGAAACTTTAGTTTTTAGTTACCAGTATTTTTTCCTTAATACTTTTTTAAAGATATTTACCAACTTCTGTATCTTTGATTCACAAAAAATTCATAAATACTTTGTAGTATATAAGTGTACCAACAAACAACCCTAACTAACACTTTTTCATTTTTAACTCCTTGCCCGTCGCCTCCCTAGCGACGGGCCCTTTTTTTAGTTTCGCATTTTTTTAAATAAAAAAACCACGCAAACAAACGTTGCGCAGCTGACTAGACTATTCTAATTTTACTTGGCCCTTATGCGCGAGTAATACTCGTGCGTTGCCCTTCTTTATCTAAAATACTGACTTTACGAATCGACTCTAAAGGAATCATCCGCATTTGCTGTTCATTATTTTGCGGTTTAATGACTAAATGATTAGGATTTAACTGCTTATTTAAAATCCAACCATACACGGTCTCGTATTTAACACTATTCTTGGCTATATCCAACTGTAAAACTACTAAACTTTCCTTTTCAGCTGCTAAAACTAAAGTTTCTGCCATCTCCACTGAAATTTTTGCCTGCAGTTCTTCTTCCATACTGTCACTTAAGAATCCTTTTAATAAGGCATTCGAGGTGTTGGCCACGAAATTGCCGAATTTTTTGACATTCATTTTTTCTTTCATTTCTGCCACCCCTTTGTGATAAGTAAGCATATTTTATCAAATTTCCGCAAAAAGACAAGCTTTTTTGACTGCCTAAGCCTTAGTCAAAATTTCAAACCATGGTTTTAACCCCATTTTTACTAGGTTTTTTGTTTCATTAAAATCACCTGTATAATAAGGATCTGGAATAAAAATATCTTCTTTACCAGCTACAACAGACATAAAAGACGCCACTTGCGCTGTTTTATCCGGTGGTGCCACAGCTAAAATGTCGGCCATATTCTCTTTATCCATGCCCACAAGATAATCAAAATGGTAAAAGTCATCAGCTTTTAATTGTCGAGAAAACATTTGTGCGACATCAACGCCTGCTGCTTTCAAAATTTTTTGGGTGCCCAGATGAGGTGGATTTCCGATTTCCCAGCTACTAGTCGCAGCAGAATCGACTTCTATTTTGCAGCCTCTTTCATTAGCATATTGTCGCAATAATCCTTCTGCCATTGGCGAGCGACAAATATTACCTAAACAAACAAATAAAATACTAGCCATGTCTTTACCTCCTACTGATCATCTTGTTGATATAACCGATACGAATAAAGCTCTACGTCTTTTGCCAGCCGAAACATTTGGGTCGCAATTTCTAAGGGGGACTCTGGATAATCTGCTTCAATCCAAGCTAACAAGACACCACTACAGCCATAGGCAAAAAAGTGACCATAAAAGTCTTTATCAGATTCTGACAAATAGTTTTCTGTATCAAATTCTTCAAACAATTTACGAAAAAGACGTCCGACAATTTGTGAAAATTCGCGAATTAGGATTTCTTTTCGATCGGCTACGGTTTTTCGATAGAAATCTCCTCGTGAATGAATCGCCCGCAACATTTGTAAAACCTGTTCTTCCCAATTGTCCAAAGACAACTCGTCACTTGTTAAAAAGTTTAATGCCTCACTATAATAAATAAATCGTAGTAATTCATCTTTGTCGGCAAAATGATAATAAAAAGTCTGGCGGTTAATACCAGCTTGACTGGCGATTGTTTGCACGCTGATTTTATTATAATCTGTTGTTTTCACCAGTTCGATTAACGCTGTCGCAATTTTTACTTTTGTCTGATTAACAGCCATACCAACACACTCCATTATTCATAAGGGTAACCAAAATGTTCGTAAGCCAGGCTGGTAGCGATTCGTCCCCGCGGCGTCCGTTTTAAGAATCCCTTTTGAATTAAAAAAGGTTCATACATATCTTCTACTGTCTCAGTTTCTTCGCCGATATTTACCGCTAATGTACTTAAGCCAACCGGGCCACCACCATAAAGCTCAATCATAGTTTTGATTAGTTTTTGATCGACATAATCCAGTCCTACTTCATCTACTTGTAATAATCGTAACGCTCTGACGGCAATTTTATCATCGATAATCCCATCTGCTTCCACTTGGGCAAAATCGCGCACACGCTTTAACAAACGATTTGCAATTCGCGGCGTGCCACGAGAACGCCGGGCAATTTCATGGGCACCAGTTGCCACAATGTCGGTAGCAAAAATATCAGCTGAACGCAAGACGATTTCTTTTAAATCGGTCTCTTCGTAATACTCCAAGTGACTAATAATTCCAAAACGATCCCGCAACGGTGCCGAAAGCATTCCTGCTCGCGTCGTTGCCCCCACTAAGGTAAAAGGAGGCAAGGGAAAATGGACAGGATGAGCTGTTGGTCCTTGTCCTACCATAATATCCACATAAAAATCTTCCATCGCCGAGTAGAGCATTTCTTCTGCTACTCGCGGCAAGCGATGAATTTCATCGATAAATAAAACATCGCCAGGTTCTAATTCGTTTAAAATTGCGACAAGATCACCTGGTTTTTCAATCGCAGGGCCGCTAGTGGTCCGAATATTAACTGCCATTTCATTGGCGATCACCATCGCCATAGTGGTCTTACCTAATCCTGGTGGTCCATACAACAAGACGTGATCTAAAGACTCTTCTCTATTTTTTGCCGCCGCAATATAAATAGATAATTCATGTTTTACTTTATCTTGCCCAATATATTGCGACAAAAATTGTGGCCGCAATGATTTTTCTAATAATTGTTCTGCAGATTCTTTTTCTGGTGAGACAATTCTCTCTTCTGTCACAGTTTTCCCCCCTCTCTATTTTTTCATTACAAGCTTTAACGCAGCCCGTAAATATTCGTCTGTCGTTTGCATTTCTTCATTCGCCAAAGCTTTTTCAACTTTTTTGACTTCTTTGGCACTATAGCCTAATGCTCCTAAAGCCTCCATTGCCTCTGTTAACGCCATCTTACCATTTGCATGAGGTAAGAGTTCCAAATTCATTTGTGGGTCGTATAAGTCCCCTAATTTGCCTTTTAAATCCAAGATCATTTGTTGGGCCGTTTTTTTACCCACGCCAGGAAATTTGGTTAAATACGTTACATCCCCTGATTCAATCGCATTGATCATACCGGTATGCTCTTCACCGGCCATAATCGCCAAAGCCGACTTTGGACCAATGCCTGAGACGCTGATTAAGCGTAAAAAAAGTTGCTTTTCCGCTAGCGTTTTAAAACCATATAAGCTATGGGCATCTTCTCTGATAACTTGCTGGACGTACACTTTTGTTTCTTTATTTTCGTGAAAGCGATAAGGGTTTCCTACTGCAATCTGATAGCCAATCCCTTGATTTTCTAACACGATATAAGCCGGGGTTATCCCCGTAATTTTGCCGATTAAATACTCGTACATTATTTTGTCCTTCCTGTACATACGTTCCCCTTATTGTAGCATAGTTTGGAACTAGACAAAAGCTGACTATTTTACCAACGGCAAATATTCTTTGTAACCAGCAGCTTCCATTTTGGCTTTGGGGATAAATTTTAATGCCGCAGAATTAATGCAATAGCGCAGGCCTCCTAACGCTTGTGGCCCATCACTAAAAACATGCCCCAAATGTGAGTTGGCTTCTTTGCTTCTTACTTCTACTCGGTGCATCCCGTGGGAAAAATCTGCTTTTTCTTTGACACCTAGTTTTTCAATTGGTTTTGAAAAAGCAGGCCAGCCACAGCCAGCATCGTATTTATCCGTCGAAGCAAAGAGGGCCTCGCCACTAACAACATCCACATAAATTCCTTGTTCATAAAAATCGTCGTATTTCCCAGTAAAGGGCCGTTCCGTTGCATTTTCTTGTGTTACCGCATATTCTTCTGGTGTTAATTGCTTTTTCAATTCTTCTTTATCCATGAATATCACCTCTTAAGAAAATAGTACGCCCCTGTGTCTGAAAGCAGAAATTTTATGCCTACAAAATACGCAGTAAATATTGGCACGAAAATCAGTGGCTTATCTGACTTTTTATCCCGCTACTTGCTGCGCATTTTTTAATTTATTTTTTTCAACATTTGATTCACAACGCCTACCGGAAAGCCGACAATACTATAATAATCACCATCAACTTTTTTAACAAATAGGCTTGCTTGACCTTGAATACCGTAAGCACCAGCCTTATCTGCATACTCTCCTGTATCCAGATACCGATTAATTTCTTCATCACTTAATTCAAAGAATAAAACTTTGGCAGGAACCAATTCTTGCAAAACTTGATGCCCCTTACGCATCACAACCGCCGTATAAACATGGTGCATGCCACCACTCATATCCTTTAACATGGTAAAGGCTTCTGCTCTTGATTCAGGTTTACCCAAAATTTTGCCATGATTTACTACAATCGTATCACTTGCAATCACCAAATCATTGGGATGTTTAGCTGCAATAACCTTTGCTTTTTCTTTTGCCATATGAATCACGTATTCTTCGGGTAAATCTGTTTTTTTTACCGTTTCGTCAATATCTGCCGGTTCAACTTTAAAATCCGCTACCAAACGCGCTAACAATTCTTTTCGTCTTGGGGATTGTGATGCTAAAATAATTGCCAAGAAAAATTCCTCCTTTAAATTGCCCTTTACAATAACCTTTATAGCTAAATGATAAATCTTTACTTCTAACGCCACTGCCAAGTGTAAAACTACTCCTTCATACTTTCAACTGATAAGCATGAAGAAAAAAAGCGGAGGAAACTGAATAGACCTAAAAAAATAAGGACAGAATTTTTAGAAATTGTTTTTCAAATTTTTGAAAATTTTGCCTTATTTCTTGAAGGGCTAGTTTCCAGAGCTAGATAAAAAAAGCGGAGGAAACTGAGTAGACCTAAAAAAATGAGACCAAGATTTTTAGAAATTGTTTTTCAAATTTAAAAATTTCCACCAGAAAAAATCGGGAAAAAGTGATTTCCCGATTTTTTCTTTTTTATTTTATTTCACCAATTCCCGCTACTGTTAAATCTTGAATGCTGGCCGCAGTTTGATCTGCTGTCACGTTAGCTTTAAAGGTAACTTTGTCGCCTTCTTTAATAAAAATAGCGTAGGGACTGTTGTTTGAATTGACGCTATAGACAGTTTTATCGTCTTTTAGCATAAAGGATACAACAGTATTACTACCATTTGCTAGCACAACCACACGTTGGACGATACCGCTTTTTTCAGCTAAGGAATCCGCATCGGTGCTGCTATTATTGCTGCCTTTAGTTGCAAGCTCAATCCGATAAGCATCTAGTGCGCTTTGCGCATTTTCGGCATCGACAACAATATCGTTATCCACCGCATTGATATAGACATATTTTTTGAAGATTCCTTTGGTATCCATCAACGAAACAATCCACGTTGGAACGCCATCAATGTTGTAAAGAACAGGCATTTCAGCATCCCATTTCTTTTCTGGATAGATTTTAGCAGCAATGGAAATCGCACCGTCACTATCCATAATCCCAACTTCCAAATCACGGTAATAAGTCAATTGACCACTGCGGGCATTAATTAATGAATACCCCAACGCAGAATCTTGATCATCATCGCCACTGGTAAAGTCGGTGAAATAATTTAATTGCCCTTCTTTACTAAGCATTGGCGTAATTTGACCAGCGGCATAAATACCATTATCTGTAGGAACCTTCACATCTTTTTTGGCCCCAAAAATAAATTGGTTCCACCAGCCTTGCCCATAACGCCCGAAGAATTCATTCATACTATTCGCCGCGGCTGAAGTAATGGGTGCATCCACAAAAGCTGGTGCCTTTTTACTGTCATAAAGCTTAACTGCTCCTGTTTGGGCGTTTAAGACTGCCGTTTTGAAATTGTCATAATGCATTAGTCCGGTTACGCCATATTCTTTATACAGTGTTTGAATGTAGTAAGGAATTCCTTTATCATCAATTTCTAAATTGATTTTGCCATAAGAAGCATATCCGGGAAACGCAGCATAAATTTTTCGTCCGGCATCTTGATTAAAGAAAGCTGAGGGGGTGTACTTCAATGGCTCTTTGACAAATTCTGGCTGTGCATTAATATCCGTAGCACTAATTTTGAAATAACCTGGAACTTCTCCAAGTTTAAGCCACTTGAAAAACCCATTGTATTCCACTGTTGCCACATAAACGTATTCCCCATTAATCGTCTGGGCAGTAATGCCATCTAAGGTGAACATATTGGAGTTTGGAATCACTGAGAATTTTTGTAGCATTTTCCGCTTGGCCATATCTGGTGCAATTGCAATTGGGATCTCTTTGGTAGAAGTTAATACCTCTGCTTTTTCCTCTGTTTTAGCATGGATGGAAGAATAAACTTCGTCAATAGAAGTAATTGCACTAATTTTAGAAACAGCAAATAAAATTACCATCAGGGCCACCACACTACCAAACAATTTTCCCAACTGCACAGGAGAAGTTTTTTTATCAAAAGAAACATCCACCCGTTTTCCGGTTACATTTAATGTTTTCTGACGAATTTTACGCCCCGCTTTTACAAGGGTTAGCAAACCTCCAGCTAACAAGATTGCGGCAAATGCGCCCCACAAGTTGTACCATAAAAGTGAACTCAAGTTTTTACTTGGAAGTGCAAGATACAAAAAAATACCCATGAAAAGCAGTTCAAAAACGGTTAACCCAACTAATCCTTTTTTAGAACTGTTTTTTTCCATCAGGGCAATTAATAAATTGACAACAATAATACCAATACCAAACAACCCGGTTAAAACAACAAAATCAACAATCATTCACAACACTCTTTCCTTAATAAGACTTTTATTTATTATGCCAGAAAAAAACAGAAAATACTTCATACTTTAGAGGTATTTTCAAAAGATATCCCCCTCTCATTCGCTTTTTCATCTGGCTAAAAAAAGCTAGCGGGAAAACTGCCGAAGCAATCTTCCTGCTAGCTTAAAATTTAATCTTCCAGACCACTCATAGGTGAACGGTGAGGATCTTGAATGCGCTTGAATAACTTCTCCATATCACCATTACTAAAATGAATCAATACTGGGCGACCATGGGGACAATTAAATGGATTTTCACATAGCGTCAAATCTTGCAGCAACACACGCGCCTGCAATTCATTTAAGTGATGGTTGGCTTTAATGGATCGCTTACAGCTCATCATGATCGCTGTTGCTTCCCGAAACTTTTTGACACTGACATTTCCTGTCGTTAGCAACATATCAATCATTTCACGGGTGATACTTTCTTCTTGTCCAGCAGGATACCACGTTGGATGCGCGCGAATAATGAAACTATTGGCACCAAAGTCTTCTAGTTGAATCCCAACCTCCAGCAGCATTTCTTTTTTCTCCCGCAATTTTATAGCGTCACTATTGGGATAATCCAACACAATCGGAACGAGTAATTCTTGCAAGCTGTTGCCTACATCGCCAATTTTTTCACGGAAATACTCGTATTTAATCCGCTCTTGGGCTGCGTGCTGATCAATAATATACAGGCCATCACTACTTTGGGCAAAAAGATACGTGCCGTGCATTTGTCCAAAGTATTCCAATTGTGGAAAACGTTCTACTGGTTTTTCAGCTTCTAAAGCTGCGATTGCTTTGTTTAAAGCTTGGCTGCCATTTTTATCCTGCAGATTAAATTCTGGGTGATCTAACTCACTTTGCAATTCTTCGGCAAGTTCTGCTGGTGATAGTTCTACTTCACGCTCTGGTGTAATTTCTGCTGAGAAAGTTGGATTATCTTCAATTTTATTATCCACAGGAGAAATAAAAACCGGTTCATCTTCATCTTGTTGGGGATAACTTGGCGCAACGGGAAATTCTGTTGGAATTTCTGCTACTTGTGAACTATTATAAAATTCATTTGTCTTCTCATCAGCTGTTGGCACGGGATTTTCAGCGCTACTTTCCTCAACTTGTCCACAATCATCCACAGCTTTATCCACAGACTGTGAATTACGATAAACAAATTTGCCGCTACTAGGATCAAACGTTAAACCGTTGTTTTTCTTTTCAGCAGCCGGCAATGTCATTTGTAATTGTTCTGTTTTTTCTTGTTCATCACGGGAAATTTTTTTCTTAAAGCCCAAGTTTTCTCCCGCATCGGGAATAAGATTTTCTGCCCGCAGCCGTTCATTGATTGCTTTACTAATTAACTTTGTTAACTCTGGCTCTTTGGATAGACGAACTTCTTGTTTGGTTGGATGGACATTCACGTCCACTAATAGCGGGTCCATGGTAATTTCTAAAACCGCAATGGGAAAACGTCCAACCATTAATTTCGAACCATAACCGGTAATAATGGCTTTATTTAACGCAAAGTTTTTAATATAGCGTCCATTAATGATGGTTGAAATATAATTACGGCTAGCCCGTGTTACTTCAGGTAAAGAAATAAAGCCTGTGACCGTAAAATCTAAATCTTTTGTATCAATAGCCAACATCTTTTTCGCAGTTTGAACACCAAAAATACCGGCGATCGTTTGCTTCAAATCACCATTACCCGCAGTGGTGAGCATTTTATTGCCATCGTGAACAAGACGAAATGCAATATTTGGATGGCTCAATGCCAAGCGGTTGACGATATCCCCAATATTAGATAATTCCGTTTGCAATGTTTTGACATATTTTAAACGGGCTGGCGTATTAAAGAATAAATTTTCAACTGTAATTTTAGTTCCTTGTCGTAATGGCGCCGCTGTGTGTTGGATTACTTTGCCACCTTCTAGTTGCAACAAAGAACCTTGCGTAGTATCTTGAATCGCTGTTTCTACTGTTACATAAGATACAGAGGCGATACTTGGCAGTGCTTCACCACGAAATCCCAATGTTCTAATCCGAAATAAATCATCCCGACTGTGAATTTTACTTGTTGCGTGGCGTTTAAAAGCATTTTCCACATCATCTTCGGCAATACCTTCACCATTATCTGTTACTTGAATTTTTTTTAGCCCAGCTTCCTCGACTAAAATATCAATTTGACTAGATCCTGCATCAATCGCATTTTCAACTAATTCTTTCACCACTGATGCAGGGCGTTCCACCACTTCACCAGCAGCAATTTGATTGGCAAGACGTTCAGATAACTCTTGAATTTTACCCATCGTCTGCCTCCTTTTCTAAATTCGTTTTTGCAACTCGTATAAAATATTTAACGCTTCTCGTGGCGTTGTATCCAATAAATCTAATTTTTTCAACGTATCAATGACACCTAATTCTTCTGTGGAAACTTCTTGGAATAATGAAATTTGCTCGACTTCTTCTGACACTTTTGGCACAGGTGTGGTAACGGTGGTCTCTTGTGTTTCCAAATGCTGTAAAATCGTTGCGGCCCGTTCCAGTAAATCCGTTGGCAAGCCCGCAATTTTGGCCACATGAATACCGTAACTCTTATCAGCAGCCCCTTCCATCATTTTATGCAAGAAAACAACTTCACCATCTTTTTCCACCGCGCCTACGTGAACATTACGCAACTGGGGCAATGCTTCATCTAAAACAGTTAATTCGTGGTAGTGGGTTGAAAAAAGGGTCTTGGCTTTTACTACTTTGTGAATATATTCAATAATAGCTTGCGCCAGTGCCATCCCGTCATAGGTTGCTGTGCCGCGCCCCAATTCATCAAATAAAATTAAACTATTCGGTGTGGCATGCCGTAACGCTTGATTGGCTTCCATCATTTCCACCATGAAGGTACTTTGACCAGCAATTAAATCGTCACTTGCACCAATGCGGGTAAAAATACGATCAAAAATTGGCAGATTGGCACTTTGGGCTGGTACAAAACTTCCCATCTGAGCCATAATGACAGTCAATGCTAACTGCCGCATGTAGGTACTCTTACCTGACATATTCGGTCCGGTGATTAAAAGAATTAACGTTTCACGATCCATTATAATGGAATTTGGGATATATTCTTGATGCCCCAAAACTTTTTCCACAACGGGATGTCGTCCTTCTTTAATCGCTAATTCTTGTCTATTATTCATAGCTGGCCGCACATATTGATAGCGCTCCGCAATTGTGGCAAAACTTTGCAACACATCGGTGGCACTAATTGCTTTGGCTAATTTTTGCAAGCGGCTGATTGCCTTTTTGATTTCTTCTCGTACGGCTAAAAAGAGCTGGTATTCTAAATCCACTGATTTTTCTTCAGCTTCTAAAATTTGCGTTTCCAATTTTTTTAATTCTGGGGTAATAAAACGTTCCGCATTGGCTAAGGTTTGCTTTCGTTCATAACGGCCTTCTGCTAAATTAGCTAAGTTAGCTTTGGTAATTTCAATATAATAGCCAAAGACGCGGTTAAAGCCGACTTTCAAATTTTTAATTCCAGTAGCTTCTCGCTCACTTGCCTCTAACTCAGCTAACCATTGTTTGCCGTTACGCATGGCCAAGCGATATTGGTCCAGTTGCGCGTTAAAACCGTCTTTAATGACATTGCCTTCTGTAATGGCTAAAGGGGCCTCTTCATTAATAGCTTGTTCAATTAAAGCAACTAAATCATCCATCGGTTCTAAATCAAGTAGCAGATCATTCCACGCACCATTATTAATCCCGCTTAAAAGATTACGAATTTGCGGAACTTGCATGAGCGATGTTTTTAGTTGTAGTAAATCACGCCCATTCACATTGCCAAAAGCTACCCGACCGGCTAGGCGTTCTAAGTCATACACTTTGGTTAAGGCTGCTTGTAAATCAGCCCGCTCAAAATAGCTGTCTAATAAAGACTGCACCATCTCTTGACGCAGCGTGATTTGTTTGTTTTGAATTAAGGGACGATCTAACCACTGTTTTAACAAGCGGCCCCCCATGGCTGTCTTGGTTTCATCTAAAAGCCACAATAGCGTACCTTGTTTTTTACCCGTCCGAATCGATTGTGCCAACTCCAAGTTAAACTTCGAATAGTAATCCATCTTTAAGTAGTGATCTGGTTGATAGCTTTCTGCTTTTTGAATATGGGCTAAGCTACGCTTTTGGGTCTCTGCCAAGTAGCATAATAACTTACCCGTAACTTCTTTTTCAGTTGCTTCTTTTAATTCACTGGTTAAAAATTGAAATTCAGCATTATCCGTCATTTCCATTTGACTAGAAAAGACGAGATTTAACCGTTCTTGCAACGTCTTTTTTAACTCTTCTGTAATTTCACTGGTAAACACAATTTCTTTTGTTTGCAAAGCACTGGCTTCGTTTAAAACAGCTTCTTCATCTGGCAGTATTGCGGCCTTCAACTCACCTGTACTTAAATCCACGTATGCAAATCCATACGTATCACCGTCAAAATTCAAAGCGGTCAAAAAATTATTGTCTTTTGCTGCCAATCCTTTTGCATCCATGACTGTCCCCGGCGTGACCAATTGGACAACTTCTCTTTTTACCATACCCTTAGCAGTTTTGGGATCTTCTACTTGTTCACAAATAGCAACTTTGTATCCTTGTTCAATTAACGTATCAATATAGCCTTGAGCCGCATGATACGGGACGCCACACATGGGAATTGGATCATCTGCATTACGATTACGGCTGGTTAAAGTCAGCTCTAAAATTTGAGCAGCTTTAATCGCATCCTCGTAAAACATTTCATAAAAGTCTCCTAAACGGTAAAATAAGAAAGCATCTTGATAGTTTGCCTTAATACTTAAATATTGTTCCATCATGGGTGTATTTTTAGTCTTTTGAGGCATGAAAGCTCCTCCTTTAGTTATTCAGTAGCTCACACTAACTGTTTTGTACCAGGGTAAAATTTATTTTTTTACTTCACTTATTAGCTTTAGCTTAAAAATTTTCTAGACTAATTTTCTGTTTTTTCCTGTTCGTTGTGACTCTCTAAGGTTTGATTCACATCTTGGGAGATATTTTCCGTAATAAAATGCAGTAAATCATTAGCTAGTGCCAGTTTTTCGCGATAAGAAATGACCAACGGATGATTTTCATATTCTTTAGTATATTCATCCGCTGCTGAAATTGCGGCTTTTTGTGCTTCTGGCTTGTCATAATGATCGTATTGTACCGCCTCTTTTTGCGCTGCTTTAATTTTTTCTTCCAGTTCTTTTAAGCGGGGATTATTTGCCACTTTTGCTGCAATTTGGCGATAGTCTTTGACAACTTCATTTTCTGCTAGTGCCTGAACTAATTCATTTAATGCGGCCGTTACTTCTGGTTCAAAGTTTTCCATTTTTTCTTCCTATTCATAAAATGGACGATCTGCTGAAATTTGAATCGTCTCTATTTTTTTGGCATGACCATTTTTTTCATCAATGTCAATCACACAGGCAGATAGGATACTTCTTCCTTCTTCTACCACTTCAAAGCGTTGTGGCAAAGCTGTGATAAAGCGTTCAATGACCCCTTCTTTTTTCATGCCTAAAATTCCGTCATAAGGTCCTGTCATGCCGACATCACTTAAAAATGCTGTTCCTTTTGGTAAAATACGCCCATCATTTGTTTGCACGTGGGTATGGGTTCCGACGACAGCCGAAACCTTACCATCTAAATACCAGCCCATAGCCTGTTTTTCGCTAGTCGTTTCCCCATGAAAATCGACAAAAATATACGGTGTCCGCTTTCGGGCTGCTGCTACTAATTCATCTGCTTTCGTAAAAGGATCATCAATCGCTGTCATAAATGCCCGGGCTTGCAAATTGATTACTGCTAGCTCAATTTCATTTACTTTAACAAAAACCATCCCCACACCGGGTGCTTTAGCAGGAAAGTTAGCTGGGCGAATCATTTTTTTAGCATCCCCGATAAATTCAAATATTTCGCGATTATCCCAGGTGTGATTTCCTAGTGTTACGACATCCACACCATCTTGCAAAAATTTTTTATAAATTTTGCCTGTAATCCCCCGACCCCCGGCGGCATTCTCCCCGTTTGCGATCGTTACTTGCGGACGATACTTTTTCTTTAACTTGGGCAAATACGCCGTAATCGTTTCTCTACCTAGTGTTCCAACAACATCTCCAATAAATAATACCCGCACAAATTTTCCTCTTCTCTTAAATGTCTTGTTCCATTATAGTGGTTTTTCCAAGGAAAAAAAAGTGTCCATCACTAGCGTTAACTAACGGTAATAAAAAAGAGCGCGCGCACTCCTTTAGCTTTTGCACCATAAGAACAAAATATTTTAAACCGGATGCCAAAATTAAAAAAATATCGTTGTTTGTTGCCGATAAAATTCGTTTATTCCTGTTAATTTCTGATAGTAAAAAAAAGTGCCTTGTCGATCGACAAAGCACATTTAATACATCATTAAAATGAAAGTGGCCGTTGATCGTTTTCGTGGATGATTTCACGAAAATCAGCTAGTCCTAGTGCTAAGCCACGAATTAATATTTCAGCGGTACCAATGTTGGTGGCGAGGGGAATCTCGTACACATCACACAACCGAATCAAAGCTGTTACGTCTGGTTCATGGGGTTGCGCGGCAAGTGGATCGCGCAAAAAGATCACCATGTCTAAGTCATCAGCCGCAAGCATTGCGCCGATTTGTTGGTCGCCACCTAAAGGACCCGACTTGTAGCGATGGACTGAAAGGCCCGTTGCTTCTGCAATTTTCTGACCTGTAGTTCCAGTCGCAAACAGTTCATGTTGCGCTAAAATATCTCGGTAAGCCGTTGTCATTTGTACCATCAAATCTTTTTTGCGATCGTGTGCAATTAGTGCGATTTTCATCTTTTCCACCTCCAAATTATTTAAATTAAAGCTAATTCTTGTAAGGCTTTAAAAATCCCGTCTTCATCATTTGAAGCAGTTACAATAGATGCAACATCTTTCACATCATCTTCAGCATTTCCCATCGCCACACCGATTCCAGCTGCAGCCAACATTTCTTTATCATTTTGGCCATCGCCAAACGTAATAATATCTTCTTGTTTTATGCCGAGAGTTCTTCCCAAATGGAGGATTGTGGCAGCTTTTGAACCATTTTCTGGAATTATATCCACACATTTTTCATGCCAACGAACAAAACGCAACGCCGGATATTTTTCATCAAAACGGCCTTCATAATTAGCGTCGTAAAAAGCTAACGCTTGATACACTTCTTGTTGGTTTTTAAAATCAGGATCAAATTCTGGCACATGAGAGCCAAAAGAGCGCATCGCTTCGTCCATGACGGAAACATTAAAATCACTATGGCGACCCATTGCATCCATCCCAATAAAAGCGGTATCGACTCTTAATTCATCCAGTTCAGAAATTAGCGCTGTTAGTTGCGCTTCATCCAATAAATGCTTATAAACCTGTTTGTGGTCTAAAAAAGCGGCTGAACCATTGCAAACCACATAGTTATGAAAAGCCAATTTTTTCAAGACCGGTTGGGCCAAAAAACGACTACGACCGGTAGCAACCATGACCAAATGGCCATTATTGCGCAATTTTTCCAAGGCTTTTATTGTATTGGGTAAGGCTTCTTTTTGACTGTTCAACAATGTTCCATCAATATCAAAGGCAATTAATTTTCGCTTCATTTTTTACTCGCTTTCTTTAGCTGCTTGCTGCCTTCTCTTGCAGCAAGCGGACTTAAATTATTCTGGGCAATAAATTGTGTTACATAAACTGGATCTGTTTTGCTATATTCCCGCAATGACCAACCAATAGCTTTTTGAATGAAAAATTCTGGCGTACTCAGATCCCACAAGATCGCTTTTTCTAGTAAAACCAAATCTGTCGCAGTTTTACTTTGCAATTGCAGATTAATACTCATCCTGCGCAACCAAAAATCTTCTGCCTGATAAAACCAGCTGAACACTTCTGCTAAGCTTTTAGGATAGGCCTTAATGTAATCATTAAACCCTTTACGCCACGCATCAATGCTGTCCCACCACTCTTTTTGCGCCACTAGTGGCAAATAAGCTCTTAACTCAGACAATTCAAGCCGCAAAACATTTTTATTAAACAAATCAATCGCTAAATACTGGTATTCTCGTGCGTCTTGCTGATAATAATAAAAAATTTCTTCTTGCAATGTGGCTGTAGACCATTGGCGACTTGCCTTTAAAAGTTCTTTTTGCGCCTTAGCGCGTAGTGGTTTTGGAATACCCAAAAAAGGAAATTTATTTTTCATATATTTAGCCATGGGAATAGCTTGACTTGGATTAGGAACAAAAGTTAATCGTGACATAAAATCTCCTTATGAATTTGCAGCGTTTTCTTTCTTATCAACGTCAATTGTAAAAGTTATTAGAAAAACAAGCAAGGTTTCATTTTTCAAAATCAGATTACATAACAAAAGACAAACTAAATTACACCTCAAAAGACTATTACTACTTAAAGTTTGTCACAAAAAAAAGCTGTAACAAAACTTATCTCACGCAAATCTTCTTTGCAAAGATTTGCCAATCAAAAGTTTTGTTACAACTGTTAAAAATTAGTCAACATAAATGGATTTCGAATTGTTTAACCAAGCAAAGCCTAAGCCCATCACCAAGCCTCCACCAATATAATTCCCGATTAAAGCAAAAATAAGATTATGAAAAACAGTACCTGCTGTCATACCTTCAATTGCTCCACCAGAAGCAAAATAAGCTAATGAAAAAGCTGGGAAGTTTGCGATAACGTGTTCATAGCCTAAAAAAGCAAAGATAAAAATGATAAAGATAATTGCCGCTACTTTACCAGCATCATCTTTCATACGCATACTAATTAAAACCGCTGTATTCACCACGATATTAGCAAACATCGCTTCAATCAAAATTTGCATCGTTGATTTTTCCAATTTACCTGTAATAGAAGTAAAGAAGAAATTATCTGGTTCTAAACCTTGAAATGGCCCTGTTTGAGCAATTAAAAAGCCCACTACCAAACCGCCAATCAAGTTAAACAAAATACAAGAAAATAAAATTTTCGCAGCTAACCCAAAATTCAAACGTTTACGATAAACACCAACAGTCATGTATAACATATTTGAAGTTCCCAGTTCGGCATTCAAATACAAAATCATTACAAGTGACCAACTGAACATGAAGGCATACAACATTTTGCCCAAACCTGGCACGATATGCTCGCCTTTCATTGCGATTGCAAATGCCACAGCCGTTCCCAAACCTAAAAATAAACAAGCTAAAATTGCACGGACCGCATAACGAAAGTAACTTCCTTGGATTAAATCAACTTTCTTTTCAATCGATGTGTCAATTTTTGAAAATAACGGTGATACAGGATTCATCTCTTTTCTCCTCTACTTTAAGTGAATAATTATAAATACCCACTTATTTTATAGAGGCAATTCGGTTTTGTAAAGTTCTTTCGGGAAATTTCTGAAAAAGTACGTAACAAAATTACAAGACGATGATTATCTTTAATCTTTTTTTCAAATATCGTTAGTTTTCAAAGAGAAAAATAACTCTTTTTGCCAATGTAAAATGACCGTTGTCTAAGTCATCTTGATCCTATTTCACTAAAATAATCTATTTATACTAAAAATGCGGATAAATAAACAACGTTTTTTATTCCCATATCCTATCATTTTGTAAAAGCAGCCTAGTAGAACAATTTTTCTTGACTATAGCTAGAAAATTATCGTATACTAAGTTTTGTGTAAAATAATGCAGCAGAAGAATAATAGCTCGTCACCAGTCCATCGCTGGCATGCCAGTTCAATTGTGTAACCGCGGCTGCAAAGGTGAAGATTGAAGGATGAACTGCACGAATATGAATTTTTCATCGGATTATTTTACTCCAAAAAACAATTTTATTTTATTGGAGGAATTTTTAAATGTCACGTTATACTGGACCATCATGGAAATTATCACGTCGTTTAGGTATCTCATTATCTGGCACTGGTAAAGAATTAGCTCGTCGTCCTTTCCCACCAGGTCAACACGGCCCTAACAGCCGCGGCAAAAAATCTGAATACGGCTTGCAATTAACTGAAAAACAAAAATTACGCCACATGTACGGCATGAACGAACGTCAATTCCGTAACTTATTCGTTAAAGCTGGCAGAATCAAAGAAGGTAAACTTGGTGTTAACTTCATGATCTTGTTAGAACAACGTTTGGATAACGTCGTTTACCGCCTAGGTTTGGCTACTACTCGTCGTCAAGCTCGTCAATTAGTTAACCATGGTCATATCACGGTTGACGGCAAACGCGTTGACATCCCTTCATACCACGTTGAAGTTGGTCAAGTGATCGGTGTTCGCGAAAAATCTCAAAACAACGTAGCTGTTCGCGCTGCTTTAGAAGCAACTATCGGACGTCCTGCTTTCGTTAGCTTTGATGATGAAAAATTAGAAGGTTCATTAACTCGTTTACCAGAACGTGAAGAAATGACACCTGATGTTGACGAATCATTCGTCGTTGAATTCTACAACCAATTAATGTAATCACGATTACATTGTACGCAAATCCTTTATCTTCAAGGATTTGCGTTTTTTATTTGTCAAAAAAATATTCTACCTTCGATTTCACCTTAGATTTTTTTAGAATTTACTTATTATCAACATAATCCATGAGATTTTCTACAGCTAACCGATCCGCTTCATCGCTAATGTGTGTGTACGTATCTAGAGTTAGATTAATGCTTGCATGCCTATCGTATTCATAGTTTCATAAAACAACTTTTTGTAGTATCGGATTAAATAAAAAAAACAGTCGTCAAAAGACGACTGCACATTTCTAATGAATCACACTTCTATTTTAAAGCGAAATTTATTCCAGATTTCCAAAGTAATACAATTGCCACTCACCTTTATCAATTCGCTTTAAATACCAACACCAATCGCGGTAAAAAGTATTGGGACGTAAATTTTCATACCCAGCTGGACCCACGTAAAGGGTACTGGTCAACAATAAATATTCTGTTTTTGGGGCAACTTCTTTTTCACTTTTTAGACGGGCATATTTTTGTAATTTTTCTTGATACGATAATGTATCTAAGCGGCAATTTTTAAAGACTTCAGAAAAGCCACCTTTTACAACTTCTGCAGCCGCCTGAATTTCCTTTTCTGAATAATGTTTTGAACTGGCAAAATCTTCTTTAACACTTTCTGCTTTCCCCGCTGGTTTATAAAAGGATAATAAGAGTAGTGCTAGCGCTACAATACCAAAAACTACCAGCATCTGCTTTTTCAACTGCTTCATAATTTCTCCTCTAATTCTTTTTTTAAGCGAATTCTTTACTATCATACAATATTTTAAATTTTTTTGGTTAACTATTTCAAAAAACACTTTACTTTTCGTTAACCAAGAAATATAATCTTGTTAACCATTTGTAAATGGAGTTAACGAAAGTGAGTGAAAAAAATGCGTATTTCTTTACGGGAACAATTATTAGCAGCAATTTTTGCAGGGATCATTTCTATTTTATCCCAAGTAACAATACCTTTGGGTTTAATCCCCTTGACTTTACAAACCTTCATCATTGGCTTAACCGTCACCATTTTAGGAACGAAAACCGGAACTTGGGCGATTACCATCTACCTTATCTTAGGTCTAATCGGTGTACCCGTTTTTGCTGGCGGTAGCGCTGGATTTGGTGTACTTTTCGGACCAACGGGTGGTTTTTTGATCGGTTTTATCTTCAACGGCTTAGTAACCGGCTCTATTTTAGAAGCCACGCAAAAAAATTATTTTTGGGCAGTTATTGCAAATATCGTCGGTGCCATGGTGACACTTTTTTTTGGTACTGCTTGGTTGAAATTTGGCACCGGTATGGAATTTTTAGCCGCGCTTAAAACTGGCTTTATTCCCTTTATCTTACCAGGAATCATCAAGGCTGTTGCTTGTGGTGTTTTGGGTATCTTCATTTTGCGTCGCTTGCCTCAACGTTATTTTGCTTCTAGCAAATAATAGCAAAAAAAATGCCGTGATTTTCATCACGGCATTTTTTTATTTTACAGCGTCTTTTAATTGTTTGCCTGGTTTAAAAGCTGGTGTAACAGATGCTGGAATTTCAATTTCTTCACCAGTTTGTGGGTTGCGACCTTTACGTGCAGCACGTTTACGTGTTTCAAAAGTACCAAAGCCCATAATTTGTACGCTTTCTTCTGACTTCAATGTTGTTTCAACAGTATCGATGATGGCAGCCAAGACAGCAGTCGCGTCTTTTTTTGTAACCCCTGATTTTTCAGCAACAGCTGAAATTAAATCTGCTTTGTTCATTAATAATTCCTCCTACTCGGAATAAAATAATTAGGATGTTATTCAATCCTTGTCTTTTATTCTAGCAAAACCCTTGATATGACGCAATAGAAAACACTTTCTATGATTACTATTAAAATAATTGTAATAATCTTAATAATAATGTAACAGCATTTTTTCAGAAATTATCAGAAGTGTTATCATTTGTCTTTTTAAATAAAATCTGTTTTTATAGTAATGTTTGAGTTTTTTAGCTTACTTTTTTGCACTTATTTTAAACGCAAACAAAAATTTGAGGAGGTTTTTTATTTGGATTATTCACTAATGACACGCCTAGCAGCCGAATTTGTCGGTACAGCTTTTTTAATTATGCTAGGTAACGGCGCTGTTGCAAACGTCGACTTGAAAGGAACAAAAGGGTACGGCAGTGACTGGATGTTAATTGCTGTTGGTTATGGGTGTGGGGTTATGATCCCTGCCATGATGTTTGGCTCTATCAGCGGTAACCATATCAACCCAGCTTTTTCAATTGGTTTAGCTGTTGCCGGCATGTTCCCTTGGAGCGAAGTTTTGCCATATATCGTAGCGCAAATGCTTGGTGCCATTGTGGGACAATTAATCGTCGTAGCGTGTTATAAACCATACTACGATCAAACAGAAGATACCAATCATGTTTTGGGAACATTTTCAACGATTAACAGTGTTGGTTCAAAATTAAACGGTTTTGTAAATGAGTTTTTTGGTTCATTTATTTTATTCTTTGGAGCGATCGGAATTACCAAAGCACCATTTTTCCAAAATAATTTAGGAACTGCTCATTTTGCTTTAGGTTTTCTAGTTTGGACCTTGGTTGCGTCATTAGGCGGACCAACCGGGCCTGGTTTAAACCCTGCTCGTGATTTAGGGCCTCGAATTCTTCACAGTATTTTACCTTTAAAATATAAAGGTTCTTCCCAGTGGGACTATGCCTGGGTACCCGTTTTAGCACCAATTTTAGCAAGTATCGTCGCAATTTTATTATACAAAGGTTTATTTTTATAATCTTACTTGAATCATTGCAACAAATAAAAAGTAGTACCAAAAGGCCCTTTATCAGGTGTTTTGGTACTACTTTTTTAATAGTCAATCATGGTGACGGCTTGTTCAAATTCGCTTTTTAAATGTTGCTTTTGATATTCTTTAAACTGGGCTTCATGAGCTTTTAATACGCCTCGCAATTTCATCGGGTTGTATTCTTCCACTAATTGATTTTCTAAAACAAACTCTCGTGTCAGCTGCCATTCAAAAAAGTAGCCAAAAGGACGGCAGCTATAGCGTGTCCCATTTATTTTTTTATCATCAAAGCGACGATGGGTATGGCCAAAAACCACTTGTTCAAGATTATCATAGTGATCTAAAAGCTCCCCTAATTTTTCTGAACCCAAAAAAGCGTTTAGCTCGTTCCAACGTTTTAATTTGGGATCTGTTTGATAGACAATAAATTCCTTTTTAGGAACAAAATGCGTTGCTAAAATGACTTTTTTATCGGCTTTTTTTAAAGCATCCAATAATTTTTTTAAACGTTTTTGCAATTGCGCATCTACTTTTTGATCACTTTCTTCTCGTTTAATCACGCGGTCATACCAATAAAGACGCTTGATCGCTTCGATTTTTTCTTTATCTTTTAGCGTTGAAAAACGATAGTCATACCACCCATTATAGCCCACTAAAACTGTTTTTTGATTTAAAGCTAAAGCTTTCTGATTTAAAAAAGCTGGATTGGGGTAATCTTCAATTTCCGCAGCAGTTAAATCTGCCATTTCATGATTGCCCCAATTAAAAGTAGTCGGTAAGTATTGCTCAAAATAGGCGACAATTGCTTGTGCTTTTTCCACTTTGTTGGCCAAATCACCGGCAAAATGGAGCCGATCTGCTTTTTTTTCTTTTAAAACGGACAATAACTGTGCTAAATCTTCCGTTGTAAAACGATTGATATCTGCATGAAGATCACTAACAACCGCTAATTTTCCCATCATTACCACCTGCAATCACTTTATCAATTCGTAAGATAGGAATATTATTCGCTAAAATTCCACTATCTCCTTTTAATTGCAATGTCTGGAGTGTTTGATTTACCACTAGACGCGTATTTTCTTCCAAATACCGTTCGGAGCTTTTTTTAATTTTTAGCGGTCCAATATCTGTTATTAAGGTCTCGTTGTAGACATTTAGTCCCACCGCAGGATAATCAGCTGGCGTGATAATGATCCGAAAACTTAAATCCAAGCGACAGCTAAGAGCGGTGTTAGCAAAAGGGCCATCTCCATCTTCAAAATCGAGGTAAACTAAATCACCTGGCTGCATTTTATCACGGATTAATTTCACAACTTCAGTATCAATTGAAAGTTTCATATTATCATTTCCTTTCAAAGTATCTGTTTTTTTAACTATTGTATATTTTACTAGCCCAGCTTACATGACGCGTTTTTGCCAATCGGCAGCAGTAATCAGATACAAAGCCTCATCAATTAGCTCGCCTTTCCATAGGCGACTACTTTTGATTTCGGTAACTTTTTTCATCCCTATCTTTTCCATCACACGCCCAGATTTAGCATTTTCCAAATTATGATAGGCACTAATTGCGACTAACTTCATTTTATCAAAACCTAAAACGAGTAAAGCAAAAGCCGCTTCTGGCATTAAACCTTGCCCCCAATAAGCTTTATTTAACGTATACCCTAGCTCGCCTCGACCATAATTAGCTTCCACCCGTAGATCGATTGTGCCAATCATTTTACCGCTCTTTTTTTCCTCAATGGCATACTTGCCTAGGGGATCTGCCATAAAATAGTTGGCAATAGCAAATTTACTATCTTCTAAACTGCGATGGGTTTGAAAAACATAGCGGGTTGTTTCTTCGTCACTTGCGTATTCATACATATCTTTTGCATCCGTTATTTTAAGCGGTCGTAATCGTAAACGATTGGTCTCCAATACGGTATTTTCAGCGAATATCAAAGGAATATTAACGAATTCTTCCATTTTACACCTCTATTTCATTTGTTTTTATGCGTTTAGTTCTTTTCCCCGGAGATACATTTTTTCAATTGTTGTCTTTTGCCACTGCTGCGGATCGACGTTAAATAAGTCTTGGGAAAGAACAATGATGTCAGCACTTTGACCAACTGTAAGCATCGCTGTTTGCGCTGTTTCTACCATACCTGCTGCAGCTTTTGTATACATGCTTAAGGCAGTAACCAGATCGATTGCCTCTTTATGATTTAAATCCTCCCCATTTGCGCCAAGACGTGTAACCGCACAAGCAAGACTGGCAAAAACATCATCTGGTTTAATCCAAGCGGTCGCAGGAGCATCAGAAGATAATGCTGTCGGCACCCCACTTTGTAACATGGAAGCTAGGGGATAACATTCCTTCAAACGTTTTTCATCTAAATTTTGAAAATAAGCAGCATATTCAGCGTACAAGAAAATAATTTGTGTAACAAAGGCAAAATTCATTTTTGCATCCCGAAATTGTTTTAATATTTTATCATCTAGTAATGTTGCGTGTTCAATTCTGACCGAAGGACGATCAGATAACCACGGTTGTAAATCACCATAAGTATCCAAAATCAGCTGAATTGCGGCATCCCCCATCGCATGGATCGCAATTTGACAGTTATTTTCTTTTGCAAATTTATATGCCAGTTGTAAGTCTTTAGCAGTATTAATGGAAAATCCGGTGGTAGTCGCATTTTTATAAGGTTTTTTAACTCTGGCAGTTCGATTGGAAATCGTCCCATCCATAAACAATTTAATTCCTGCAACATGCACGTGGGGATGGGTAGGTTGCGGTAATTTAGTCAAATTGAAGCGTTTAATTTCATCAATGGAGTAATACAAATAGACTTCTTGTTCCAAGGTGCGACGAGCTGCTTCTGAATAAATTTCAGCATAATCAAATGGCGCAACCAAACTAATCATGTCACTAATCACACCGATACCACGACTACGATAATGTGCGGCCAATTTCAAGGTGCGTTTGACGACATTTTCAAAGGTGTCCTTTTCTTTGACTGCTTTAATTAATTTACTGGCGCCATTTTCCAACATTACGCCATTGGGTTCACCATTTTCAAAATGTCCAATCATGCCCCCAAAAGGATCGGGAGTCTCTTTTGTAATGCCGGCTAATTTTAGCGCCACAGAGTTAACTGCACAAGAATGACAATCTGAACGCAAGACATAAACGGGTTGGGTAGTGGATACCTTGTCTAAATCGTGACGTGTTGGCGTGCGGGATTCTGCAAGTTTTGATTCATCATACCCCCAACCTTCAATCCACGCATCTTTTTTGCCTACTTGAGGGGAATTTCTTAAAGCTGCAATCATCTCTTCAATACTGAAAACATTTGGTGGCGTACAAGCAACACTACCTAATGTTTCTGAAATCCACAACGGATGAGTATGGACATCCCAAAAACTCGGTAAGGTCAACCGCCCTTTTAAATCCACTACTTCATCAGCAGCACGTTTGCGTGCGGTTTGACTATCCCCAAGCCAACTAATTGTCTCATCTGTTATCTCCATGGCAGAGACAAATTTTTCACCGGTAAAAATTTTACCATTTATTAAAATTCGTTTCACAAAAATCCCTTCTTCGTCCTTTTCTTTTTATTATAGTACAAAAAAAGCTTTAAAATAGTAAAAATACCAACGCTACCTCCAAATCGACAACTGAAATAAGCATAGACCATAAACTACAAGCAAATAAAAAACACGTCACAAATCTAAATAGGCTTAGGAGAACTGGTGTAAACAACCCCCAAGCTTCAGATTGGTGACGTGCTTTTTTGTAATTATGAACGCTCCATCTGGCGCACTTTTAAAAATTTCAAGCCAGCTGGTATTAAAATCACCAGCAAAATTCCCCCAATGATTTGAAAAAGAGAAAGGCTGTCGATATATGTACTAACCAATAAAAATAAAATAATCAACGGTAACAGCATTTTTTCCCCTAAGTTTTCCAAAACAGTCGCCTTCTTTCTTCTTTGTTGTTCATCTACTAACAATTAGTATACCCCTTTCATTTTCAGAAAAAAAGGCGATTTCCAATGAAATCCTGCAAATAATCAGAATGCAAGCATTTTCTTACCTTTTCTTTCAAACATGCTATAATTAGCTTATCAGAATTATTGGGGGAGACGAGATGACAGACGAATTACAACAGCACTTGGATAAGGGGCGCTATGGTACGCCGTTAGTTAATCCTGATGAACAACATAAATATATGGGAACATTTCGTGAACGCTGCTACTTAAGCATGACCATTGCGCAAATGAAAAATCCCACTGATAAAGACAGTTTTTTAACTGAATTAAAAAAACATGAAGATGCCACGATTCTTTTAAATGGCCAAATGCCAGAAAGTCTACAAGGCGAATATATTCAACTGGCCACTAAAAACAATGCAAAATTTACAGTCGTGAATGATTTTGTAGATGCTAATCCCGACAGCTTTGGTTTGCTATTAGTTGCTAAAGAAGCCGTCAACGAGCCGGTAATTGATGTGGAAAAAAAATATCCTGAAGAAAATGAAGAAAAAACAGAACAAAAACCGGAGAAAAAAACCGGCTTTTTTGAGCGCTTATTTCATTAAAATCAAAATTAAAGCGATGAGACAGCTGATGATCTGCTGACAAAAATGAGTTTTAAATGATTTGATAACTCAATCATTTAAAACAGCTTAATTAGGAGGGATTGCTATGACACAACCAGAGTACACTGCTTTAAAAACGGAATTACTAGAAGCCCTTGATACGCATATTGATATTTTGAAGGATGCTTCTTATATTCAACCTGATCATTTGGATGGAATTATGTTTATGATGCGCAGTTTCGGCTTTATGCTGGACCGTGCACCAAAAGTTTTATCTTGTGATGATCCAGATGAAATGAATTACCTAATGTTCCAATATTACAGTTTGTTAACGGAGCTGAAGTACAATTTAACCTTGAATTTTCCTTATGCCAAAATCAATAATAAAAGCTTACTAGAAATTGTCGATGCTTTTCCTACAACTTACGAGAAAGAAATGAAAAACTGGTGGGAAGCTACGACTGGCTTAAAAGTGGAAGAAACCAAGCAAACCATTGAAATTAAAAGTTTTGAATATTAAAAAATAAAAAGTCAGATACGCTGTCGCTAAAATTACGCAGCGTATCTGACTTTTTTAATTTAATTGATCTCAGGATATAAAAATCGCAACACGTCCATGGTCAAACGCCGGCTTTTTCCGCCAAAGGGATAGACATGCATGTGCATGGCGGGATTAAAATTGGCTTCTATAATGCCATAGGCTTTTTCTTTATTGGCGGGTTTTTCTTTGTCCGGAATAATTAAATCAATCCCGGAAATTTTAGCACCCAAGGCTGTTACCGCATCTGCTGCAACTTTTTTATAATCTGCTGCAAAGTCATCGGTCACATCGATAGAATCCCCACCTGTGCTAACGTTAGAATTTTCCCGCAAATAAACCGTTACACCAACTCCTGGAACGCTGTTGGTTGTGTAGCCTTGTTCTTTTAGCATTAATTTTTCAAGCTCGCCTAACTGGATTAATTCTAGCGGCGAACGATGCTGTGTTCCTCTCAGCGGATCTTGATTTTTTGCAGCCACTAATTGGGCAATGGTATGCTTTCCATCACCGACAATATTTGCAGGTACTCGCAACATGATGGCTTTAACCTCACCGTCTAAAACAAAGAAACGATATTCAGTTCCTGCCATAAATTCCTCTACTAAAACAGCTGTGTCCTCAGCAAAGGCAATTGTTAAGGCTTCTTTGAAATCTTCTAGACTGGCACCGTTTTTAAAAATGGATATTCCCAAACCATAATTGGTAGATTTCGGTTTGACCACAAAGCCACTTTTAGCAAATTTCGGATAAGCAAGCAGTGCCGCATCGATATCCATAAACTCCATTCCTTGCGGTACGCGAAAGCCCGCTTTAGCTAAAACTTTTTTTGTCACCGTCTTATTGGCCATCATTAACGGTACAACATAACTATCTTTACTGGTCATATTCGCATTTTTGACATATTCGGTGCGCCCAGCAAAACGTAATTGTAAAAACTGATCCTGCTCGTCCAAAACAGTAACTTGGACACCTTTTTGAATTGCATCAAACATCATGATTTGGGTTGATAATTCCATATCAGCAAAACCAGCCAATTGATAGGGTTTCGCCCACGCTTTTGCTTGGTTTTCTTTGGCGATCTCGCGTCCCCAGTTTATAGGATTTTCTTTTGTAGCTGCATACAAACGTGCCGCAAAAGTTTCGCTAGGATCTACAAAAGCATTTTCAACAAAAGTAAAAAAGTCCGTTGGTAATGGTAGCTGCAATTTTTTCACCATAGCCTTAAGTCCGGCCACCAAGTCCATTCCTTCTTCGACATAATCGGTCACGCGATCAGGTCGCTCCAAGGCCACAAAATTATTAATTTCATCTCCTTTTGCTACCCATTCATCCGCGGCTGCCTCTTCGGGTAAATAAAGCATATACAACATAAAGGCATGGAAAAATTCCACTTGCTCTTGGCTAATGCCAAAGGGCGTAAAGGGATTTAAGTCAATATTGCGTAGTTCAATATAACGAATACCAGTTTGCGCTAAGTCTGAAACTTTTTGCCCACCCCGCAGGCGCACTGGCGCATAAAACTCTTTTTCTTCTGAAAGTTTACCGCTTTCCACCATCTGTGCAATATCGGCTAAATATTTTGCTAAACTTTCATAAGAAACATGCACATCATTGTGATTGGTATAACCAAAGCGACTGTTGCGGATACTACGCACAGGTTCATTTGGTGCATCTTCTGCCACAAAATAGCCTTCGTTACTCGTTGGTGTAGCACCAAATAAATAGGTTAAAAACCAGCGATAACGCAAATAATTACGCGTAACTTTCAAGTAGACTGCCGTTTTAAAGTCAGTAAAATCTGGGTATTCACTTTGACTTGCAAATAAATTTTGTAACAAATCTGCGCCAAATTCGAAGTTGAAATGAATGCCTGAGACCATTTGTTTTCTTTTACCATAAGCTTTAGCCAAATAACGACGGTATAAAATATCTTCAAAAGTGTCTAATTTCGCAATAATGATGTCTTCATCTTTTGCCGGTAAACGAGGTGGCATGCTCATTGGCCACATAAATTCTGCCTGCGACATTGAACGATAGGTAACGTCGTGAATAGCCGCTAACCATCGCATCAATTCACTTGCTGTTTCAGCTACAGGTGTGACTAATTCCAATTGGGTTTCGGAAAAATCAGTTTGAATATACGGGTGATACGCACGATTACCTAAGACTGAGGGATGATCTGTTTTGGCCAAGGTGCCCTCTGCTGTAATCCGTTGACTTTCTTTTTCGACACCATAGCGGGCTTGCCAAAGATAGGGTTGTACCGCTTCTTGATGCAATAATTCTTTAAATGTTTTCATAAGCAGCTTCCTTTTAGTTAGTTTCATGCTCATTATATGGGAAAGACAGCATAAAAAAAATGGAATTGCTCAAAGTTAAGGAAAATCCCATTTTACCTTAACTTTTCACCATTCCATTTTTTATTTTTGCGTAGCCACGCTAGCGTTAAAAAACGAAGCTGTCGTATCTATTCTCACTGCTTAGCAAATTCTCGCTGATGATAGGCCGCCAAATAATATCCCGTCAACGTAGCCGGAAGTCCCAAAAATAAAAAAAGACGCCAATCATGAAAATCAAAAAAATACACGAGTAAAAAACCGAGTAACGTTAATCCAAAATACCGCTGTACTTTCCCCATTTTTAATCCCTCACTTCACGCTTTTAAAGTGTCGTTCCTCCTGTTAATACTATTAACACCCAATAGGCAACAAAGCCCAAAATAATCGCGACCACAACTTGGAGAATCTTTCCAATTATTTTTCTTTGTTCCATGATGTATCCTCCGTTTTTAACCCCACGCAACCTAAAAAAAATTCTAATAGCATCCACCATATCATCTTCAAATTATAACAACAGTTTCATATCTGAATATTTTCAAATTTACTAAAAGCAAACTAAAAAAAACTGTCTTAAAAAATGTAACCCATTACATTTATTACTAAGACACTAATATTATAAAACAAGAAGACAAATTTTAAAAAATGCGAATTCCTATTTTAAAGAATTTAAAATAACGTTCTAAAAAGGTCCCGTTACGACGACTTTACCTATCATATGTCCTTTTTCAACTAACGCAGTCGCTTTTTTCAAATTTTTTGCATTAATTCCGCCAGAAATTGTTTTGGTTAACGTTGTGTGAAGCTCTCCTTCATCAATCAATTGCGCCACGTGAGCTAAAATTTTCCCTTGACTTTCAATTTCTTGGTTGAAATCCGTTTTAGTAAACATGTATTCCCAATCAAAACTAACCGATAAATTTTTCCATGCAACTAATGGCAGTGCCTCTTTCACCTCTACAATGGCGCCAACATGTCCTAAGGGCGCAATTAAGCTACTAACGGCTTCAAAATAAGGGGTAATGGCGTAGAGTACGGCGATATAATCAAACTTATTTGTGCCAGTCGCTTGTAAATTTTGTTCCAGATCACCGTGATAATCAATCGGATAATCGACGTAATTATAGCGCAGCCATTCAAAATTATGCGGACTGCTCGTACCATAAACACTTAAGCCGGCCCAGTGCGCCAGTTGACTCATAATTGAACCCACCCCGCCTGCGCTATTAATAATTAAAATCTTCTTACCCTCATTAGCATTTTTTTCTGCCACTAAACCAAATTTTTCAAATAATAGTTCATAGGCAGTCAACGTTGTTAACGGCATGGCGGCAGCCTTTGCTTCAGTCAATGTTTTAGGAGCTAAGGCACAAATACGGCGATCAACCAATTGCAATGCTTGATTACTACCAGCACGCTTTTTTGTCCCTGCATAATACACTCTGTCGCCCACTTGAAGATCGTGGACATTTGCCCCTGTCGCCACTACCTCTCCAACTGCATCAAAGCCTAAAATTTGTGGCGTTAACGTCTTTTGAGCATTTTGTCGCAATTTGGTATCGACTGGATTCACAGAAACCGCCCTAACTGCAACTAATAGATCATTGGCTAACGGCTGGGGACGTGGCACCATTATATCTTGAAAACTATTGGGATCACTTAGTGGTAATCCTTCATAAAATCCTACTGCCGCAATTTTTCCCGTCATACTTACTCGCCCCTTCACAAAAAAAACTTATTTTAAGGTTGCTACTTAAATAAGTGTAACAAACATCCCATTTTTATACCTTTATTCCCTCTTCAAAAAAGCACTTTCAATAAAAGTTAATAGAAATGTTAAAATTAAAGAAAAACTGTAACCAAAGCTAAGAAAAAACGTATTTATAATGAAGGGGTGAAAAAGATGAAGTCAGAATTGGCAATTTTATATGAGCGCTACGCCAAAGAATGCTGGCTTTATAGTTTGAGCCTGACAAAAGATGTAACGCTCGCAGAAGATTTAGTAAGTGATGCTTTTTTTAAACTTTTAGACGCTTTTGCTACTTTACCAGAAGAAAGGGTAAAATTTTGGTTGTTACGTGTGATCAAAAATCATTATATCGATATTACCCGTAAGAAAAAGCGTTGGCACATTATCCCCTTAACAAAAACGACGGCACAGACAATTTCTGATTCTGATTTTTCACCTTTGGAGCAGCTGTTACAAACTGAGGAAAAAATACAGCTCTATCACGCACTAGATACCTTGCCGCAAGACCAACAAGAGCTGCTCTATTTATTTTACTTTCTCGATTGGCCAATAAAAGAAATTGCTGCACTTACAAATTTATCCCTTGGACAAGTAAAGACCCGTCTGTATCGCAGTCGCAAGCAATTAAAGGAGATGTTACAAGATGACCCAACAAAATTTTGATTTTGAAAAAGTGCAAAAAAAAATACAACAAAAAAATCATCGTCGGGGAATACTGCTTGTTTTTAGTGCGGTTCTTGTGACGATCCTACTATTTTTAGCAGTACCCAAAGTTTTGAATCAATTCTTTTATAATCCAACTGGTCAAAACGCCTATGTAGAAGGTAACCAGTATATTTTCGATCGCCAAATTTATAATGAATTGACAATCCCAGATTATGACATGACGGATTTGACGATGGAACAAACAGGAATTGGAACTTATCAAATCAACGAAACCTATCGCTCTAAATACAGCAACCAAACAATCGGTACTAAGACATTTGAAATTAAGCGGAATAAACTTTACTTGAATAATTCTGACTTTCATTATTTCACGCCCACATTTAGCCAAGAAATGCTCCCTTCAAACCAACTAGCTGACACAAAAGTTGTCAAAGCTGATACCGCTCTTGCAAAAAGCAATCTGAGAGAAAATATCAAGCCTCTGCCAAAAAGCACCTATGTAAATGTCAATCTTGTTTTTAAAGCAGATAAAAGTATTAGCGCCTACCAAGAGTGGCTAAAACTCAATACTAATAACGTGAATACATTGTGGCAGGCTGTGCGCCCTTCACAAAAGACAATTGATGACACGAATAACCCTGTTGTCGTAGGGTTTAATCCTGCTGGCGGCTTTTCGGGTATTGGCGTCGGCATTAAAAATGAAAAGCAATTAAATGATGATTTTCCCTTATTGGTTAGCCACCTAGCTGACACAAAGCAAAATCAATGGTCAGAAGAAAAACGCCAAACCACCCATTTTAAATCATTACTGCAATACTTAATCAAAAACGAGAGCTTTCTAGCACAAGACCCTAGTAAAATTCAAGCTGCGACGTTAAAAAATGTTTTAGCAGATGTGAACAAAAATGGCCTCAAAATATATGGCGTAACCCTATATTTACCCGCCTTTGAATTAGAAAAGATTTTAACAGATGACGCGGTAAAAAGCGCCACTGTAACTAAAGTAGATGTCTTTCCCCTCACCAGTCAAAGTGGGCAGCTGCCCGGATTTACTTATCCACCAGAAAAATAAATCATTGAAATCGTGACAAATCATAGTTTGAATTAACTCTAGACGATTACATTCAAACTATGATTGTCAGTCACTATTTTCTGGCCGGCGATAAAAAGCATTTAATTGCTGCTGATTTTTAATAACGATAACCTTTTGTGGGTATTGGTTTTGAATGGTTTGATAGTGCTTTCTCACATTCGAAGTTCGTCCTTTCCAGATAATCCACCAGAAAAATTCCCAACTAAAATGTTCTGGAGAGTTAGCTGCCATATCCGGTCTAGATTTACCATGATAACGCACTGTTCGTTTAAATATCCGCCAAAGAGCGGCATAACAGGGAAATAATAAGAGTACAATTTGGTCTGCCTGTTTCAAACGTTCTGCTTGATAATAACGGGTATAATTGCCGTCAATAATCCAATCTGGTTTTCCCATAAAATCTTCGACAATCTCTTTGGCAACAGTTTCTGGACGCGTTTGCCAGTTGTCAGTGAACTGCACTTGATCTAAATGCAGGTAACTAATACCATACTGCTTGCCTAAATAGGCGGCTAAAGTCGACTTACCGCTACCAGAATAACCTAAAATTGCAATTTTCATCCTATCCCCGCCTTAGACTAAAGTATTTTTTTAGTATAGCAAAAAAAGAGGTTGGAACAGAAGCGTCTAACTCCGAGGAGTTGCTGCTGATTCCACCGTTTATTCAGATACGAATAGTCTGGGACATAACTCAAAAAGTTATGTCCCAGACTATGTTTACTGCATGAAATTTAACACAATACATTGGATATAAATAGTTATCTGGTTAAAAAGGTTTGCTTTCCTCAATTGCTACGTAAAATTTTATCCATCGCTTTACCTTTTGCCAGCTCATCAACTAACTTATCTAAATAGCGAATTTTTTGCATCAAAGGGTCTTTTATTTCTTCCACCCGTACGCCACAAACCACACCTTTAATGGAAGTTGCTGCTGGATTAAGTTGTGGCGCTTTTAAAAAGAAGTTTTCAAAATCGGTATCATTTTGTATCTCCCTAGCTAATTGTTCTTTGTCAAAGCCCGTCAGCCACATGATAATTTCATCCACTTCAGCTTTACTGCGGCCTTTGCGCTCTGCTTTTTTTACATATAAGGGATATACTTTAGCAACAGGCATGGTAAAAATTTTTTCTGACATAACTGTCCTTTCTGAGCTATTTCACCACTGTATAGCTATCAATGGTGTTGCCCTCATCATCTTTTAGCACCAACCAACTATTGGTACCGGCAAAATATAAAAAATTGCCCAACTCATTCACACTTTTAAAAACAATATCTGCAATCGTCGTAAAGTCTTTCACCTTATCCGCATTTTCATCCCGTAATTGATTGGCAAATCGTACCGCAAAGCCTACGCTACCATCTTTATTCAAAGGTGCTTCGGCTTTTAATTTCGCTCCTTTTAATAAGACTAATTCATTACGCTTACGCCAAATTGCCTCTCCTGTAGCGCCTTCATGGTTAATGTGAAACGTGATGTCACTGACTTTTTTATTCCAGCGGTGTTGTGCTTTGGCCGGTTTTTTCTTCACTTTGGCCATTGGATAGCCTAAAAAATTAAAGACAGAAAAAAGATCCAACTGAAATGTTGCAAGGTTATCATATTGATTACTTGGAATTTTTTCAGTCGGGGCTTTCGTGATGACTTCTAAGCCATTTTCTTTCCAAACATTTACTAAATGTTGCAATAAAAGCACTGGCTCGATTTCCCAAGGCACCTCAATGACAATAGTTGGCTGGGTAACTGACTTTGGAGCCGTAAGTTCTATTGTCTTAACCTGTCTTTCTTCTGTCGTTATATAAATTCCCCGCTCCACTTTAGGCAAAATCTTCTTTGTTGGTACAAAATACAAGTGGCTTTGCCATTTTTCCCAATAGATTTCTCTTAAATCCTCTGTAAGTTTTACCGCTAATTCCAAGTCCATCCTAACGCCTCCATCTTTTTTCTTTGCTTTTATTTTAGCTGGAATGTAACTTGAGGACAATCAATGCGCTTTTAAAAGCTCGCTAAAATTTTTCTATCACTAGGACATATGTCCCACTATAAATATCCTTTCGCAAAACGCTGCAATTGGTCCGGCTGTAAAATTTCATAGCCATTGCCAACCTTTGTCAAAACGCCAGTTGTTATTAAATCATTTAGCAAACGAAACATATGACGGTAGCTCATTCCAATTGTCGCCGCCACATCGGTTAGATTATCGCTAAAGAAATTTTTATATGCCGATTGCAGGATATAATCACATAGACGCTGTTTTCCTGGATAAAAAGCCGCCGATAAAAAATTTTCCGAACTAAGCTGTAGTTTTTCGGCCAAGCCTTGTGCCATTGTGTTCATAAAAAGACTATTCTGTCGCAAGTAAGCTTCATTGGGCAAAATCGGCAGGGCAATACACTGAAAATCAGACAATGCCACCATTGTCGTTTCCGCCTCATCTTTTCTCATAGCAAACTCCATATCGCCAATAATACCTTCAGAAATATAGTAGGCTAAAACCAAATTTTTGCCATTATCAGCTAAGGTACAAACTTTCGCTTTGCCGGATAAAACAAAAAGCAAGCGATCCAACAACGCACCTTGGGTAATGATGGTTTCTCTTTGTTCAAATTGCCACAACTCACACCCTCGTAAATGGTCTTTTGCTAAATTCCATTCTGCCAAAATTTGTTCTTGTTTAACATTTAGCGACTTTTTTTGCAATGTATCCGCCTCCAATCACTTTCATTATGACATATGTCCTATCTGGATAAAACTAAAAGACGCTAAACTAGTTTCAGGAGGTGAGGAAGATGTTACAATTTATTATTTTATTTAGTATCATCACCGCATTTTTACTCTTGATCAAATTCATGCAAGTCCGGATTCAAAAAGGAAGTCGCAGCTACCATGAACAATTGGCTCATTACGAAAATGCTTGGCAAAAACAAGTACTTCGTCATGCCTTGAGTAGATAATTATAAATGCAGAAAATACCGATTAGCTCTTTTGCAAAATCTCAGAAATTTGTATTTTGATGCTCTTTATCAGAGACTGATTCTTGCATTTTTTTAAAGAGCTGGTATTTGAAATGAAACATTTCAAAAGTACGCACTAGCCCCCTAACTATTGCGTCAGAAAAAAACAGGAACTGCCTTACAAAAAGTAGGCAGTTCCTGTTTTTTTGTGTGGCAGTTTATCTTTTATTGCAGAAAAAAAATGCAACAAAATGCTTTTTTCTGCCACTGCTAAATCATATGTCGCTAATGCATGTTACTCCCTTTGCTCTAATTTAACATTCTCATGGTCATATACAAAGATTAAGAGGGTTACAAAACCGACAATCAAGGTTTCAAAGTTCTCTTTTAACACTTGAACTGTAAAAGTATAGGCTTCTTTTTCTTTGCCAACTTGCACTGTTGCAATTTTTTCTACACCTTTAATGATAGCAAAGCTATCTCCTAAAAATGTTCCCGTAAGTGCTAAACTTTCTCCTTTAATTTCATAACTCGTACGGAAATTTTTCATATCCTTGACGATACTAATTTCATTATAGGCTCTTAGTTTCAAAAACAGCCGTGGTAAGTCGACATACCCCATGCTATAGCGTTTGCGCTTTATTTCCCCTAATTCTTGCCCATCAGTGTTATACAGTCGGTATCTTTTACGTGTAGGCAAGGTCAAAACCTCTGACAAAAAATAAACTTCCTTTTTATTTTCTAAAACTCGGCATACTTTGTCCTCTTCAGCACTTTTAACAAACGTCAATTCCCTCATTTTCTTTCCTCCTTACCTGTTCTTCTTTTTTTGTAGCTTAAAATTTCTATATAAAAAACGAAAACGTCTATTTTCTTAAACGATTTAATATTTCTATAACCGCTGGGTAATCATCATTAACTGTGCCATCAAGATTTTCTGCCATTAAGGAAAAGGCAAATTTTTCATACAAGCCAATAGCATCGTGACTCCATGTTTGTGTATGCAGATAAATTGTCGCTTCTTCTGGCATCATGGTTTGAAAAACTTGCAATATCCGTGCCACCAACGCTTTTGCCAGTCCTAGTCCTTGATAATTAGGATCAACTGCCAACCAATGAAATAAAGGATAACTTCGCCCTTGAATTTCTTTTTGCCACGCCGTACAGGTTGCAACTTTTTTACCATTGGGATCGACCACAAACAACATCTGCTGCGCTAATTTTTCTTTGTAGGGTGCAAAGGTACGTTTGAAATAGCGCATTGCTTCGGTTGTATTTTCAAATTCTAAAACACTCGTTTCAATTTCACTCCACGTTTTTTCATCACCAACTTGATAAAATTGAAATGAAAATCCCTTTGGCAAAGCTACCGCTAAAATCGGCAGCGTCAGTTTACGTTTCATCCAAACTTCTTTATAAGGAATTGATTTATCTAACAATACTAAACTCTCCTTTTACTCTATATCTTGGGCCAGACGGACCATATCTTTTAATACCAGACCATTTTCAATAATTTCTTCAGGATAATGGCGCACAAAAAAGTCACGCTCAATATGGGTCATCCGAAAGCCACATTTTTGATACAGATAAAGTTGTTCCATCCCAGTTGATCCGGTACCAATTTCAACTGTTCGAAAACCATTTTTCTTACTCCACCAAAGAGCATGGCCTAACAGCGTTTGTGCTAATTTTTGTCTACGAAATGGTTTGGCAACTGCTACGTTCATGATTTCAACGGTTTCCGGCCGTGTCGGCAATAACACGATAACCCCTGCCAATTTCCCTTCTTGTCGCAATTCAAAAGCTGTCCCTCGTTTTGTATAGTCTCTCACTATTTTTTCTGCCGGATCAGCCTCTAATAACAAGGTTAAATGCTGCTCTGTAATACTATTAAATTCACTTATTTCCATACTTACGCTCCTATTTTTAATTCTCGTTACTTTCTATCGATCGGTAACAAAATCAAAGAATTTCTTTCTACAAATAATATTTTTTTACGACACAGTGATATTTACTTTTATTTTTCTTCATTGCCATAAGTTTGATATTTGCCTGGTGTGACACCTTCATATTGCTTAAACATGCGAATGAATGTGTTGACATTTTTGACTCCTACAGACTCAGCAACTTCATTAACTTTCATTTTTTTCTCCATTAATAATTTTTTCGCATAATTTACTTTCAATTGATTCAAATAACTCTTGAATGTAATCCCTGTTCCTTCTTTAATTAGACGAGACAAATAGGATTCTGTTAATTTAAAGTTTTCAGCTAAATCAGATAGAGATAGATCCTCTTTATAATTTATATCAATATATTCCAGCACACGTTTTATAATATCTTGCGCCTCTTCTTCGCTCTCTTTGGCAGCAGTAAATACTTCTTGGAATAATGTCAAAAACACTCTATAGAGCTCTTTGGAATCTGTACTAATTAGCTGTTCAAATAGTGTTTGATTATTCGTATAGAAATCAGCAAAATCTACACCCAACAATTGCGTAATTCGTTTTATTGTATTAATTAAAGACTGCTTTAAATCTTCTAACGCGTGGGTCGTAAGTCTTTTTTCAATGTAATTTGTTCGTAAAATATTCTCAACCAGATTACGTGCTTCCTCAATTTTTCGCGCTTTAACAAGATGAACAAGTCTCTGCTCAGCTTCAACAGAGTAAACAAAGTCATTGCCTTTATCTAGAGAACGATTAATAATAATTTGTTCAGGTTTAAATAAGCTGTCTGTATTTAAACTAAAAACGTCTCTAAAAACCGATGCAAAATCTGTAATCGTATCAAATGGAACTGATAGGAAAAACTGACTTTCTAAATGAAGATTATTTGCCAAGAGGTTACGTAAATCTTCAATTCTCCTTAAGACCCCCGCTTGTTCTTTCGTAGAATAAATTAAAGCAAATCGTCCGGAATCAATCGGTTGGACGTATAACTTAATATTTTTCGTATCTGTCCCATATTCAATAATCCTTTGTCGTGCTTTTAGCAGCTCTCTTTCTTTTAAGTTCTCTTCATCTGTTGAACGTCCCTTAATCGTTAAAATTGCAATTAAACCACCTGATTTTAGTGACTCTAACCCCACACTAGAAGCGATTCTTTGAAGATCATTAGGTGGATATTTCCCCAGTAAAACATTTTTGAAAAACATTTCTCTAATGTCTTCAATATTTGATGCTTGAAAGCGATCATAGTCCGCACGACCCGTTTTTAAATCTTCAATTTTTTTCAAGAGAATTTCCACGTTTACACTACCGCTATCATCATGTTGAATTTCTGAGATTATTTTGCGATAAGGACGATAATTTGTTCGACTAAAATATAGCGTCAGTAATGAACCCAACAACAAAGAGGCAACTAGAACAGCGACAATAACCCACACAGTATCTAAGGGTAAACGACTTAAGTTCTTTTGCGGCACAATATAGACATAAGCCAACGAAGGAACGATGTTGGAAAACTTCCAAAAAATAGAATTATCTGACTCTACTTTATGTCCAATTAGATTCGATTTTTGTGGCTTTATCGGAACTAAAGAAGATAATATACTAATCCCATCTCCAAGGTTCTTTTGGCTCGCCTCTGAATCTTGAAAATATAACTTTCCTAACTCATTAATATTTTCTTGTGCGTGAAGGCGCTGCTTATCCCAATTTACAATAAAATATAACGAAGCGGGATTATCTGCTTGATAAATTTTTCTTAGTAGATAAATACTTTGATTTACGGTAATAATACGAATTCTATACCGATCATCATCATTAAAAAATTCTTGAATTTCAGGATTGTCCTTGGGTATCCCAATAAAACTTAAATAATCATCAAAATCAAAATAACCATTCAATCCTACAACTTTTTGATTTATCCCTTGTGTGATTCCGAGATTATAACCTAACTGATAGCCTGAAAAAAGATTATCTTTCATTTGGTCGAAGATATCTGAAAATAATGCATAATTATTTTGTTTTACATTGGCTAATTCTTGGATCTTTTTATTGTCGGCTAACATTTGTGTTGAATCAATTGCCGTCTCAATCTGTGAATCAATCCGTGCACCTTCTCTTTCCAAATAGAACTCTACCTCAACGGCAGACTCATAACGCTGACGGCTCAATTCTTTGGAAATAAAAACAAAAAGTAATAAAACTGTATATAAAACAATAATGATGGAAAAAGAGAAAAAAATCTTTTTGTATATTGTATTCCTCATTTGACACCCCCATTGAATTATGGCACAGTTTTTATGCTAAAAAAAGACAAAAAGACAACGGTTTCATAAATCATTCATCAAAAATTAAATAATAAATTTATTTTTCGATTCATTTTTATACCGTTGTCACTTTATCAGTATATTCGAGTTGTTTTTACTTCATATGGTGATATTTCAAAAGCTACATGCCCTTTACTACAATCAGATTCATCTAGTTCTAATAAATTCGTCGGATTCCAATTAACATCCTTCATTCCCAAAATTTCAAATTTACTACGACCGCCAGAATAATCATGTACTCGTAAAATAAAGCCTTTTCCATTTTCAGCTTTTTTTATTGCATCAATTGCAACGCCACCTTCAACAGATAACTGTAGTGCTGGTAGCAAATGATCATCTTGATTTAAGACGGTAATAGGATTGTTGATTTCCCACGCCTCTCTAACCGTTCCTCCTGAAATACAATCCCCACTATGAGGAAAAATACTGTAAGTGAAACGATGATGCCCCTGATCAGCTTCTGGATCAGGATATATACCACCTTTTAATAGAGATAATCGCATTATATTCCCTTTAATATCATAACCATATTTACAATCATTCATTAAGCTGACACCATAATTTCTTTCAGATAAATCCGCCCACTGGTGCCCAACTGTTTCAAATTTAGCCATATCCCAACTGGTATTCCAATGGGTAGGTCGCTTAACATTTCCATATTGAATATCATAGGTTGCTTCTACAGCACGTACATCTACTTCAAACGCTACTTTCAATAGCCGTTGTCGCTCCACCCAATCCACATCTGTAATAAAATCTATTCGTCTTGAATTCGCATAAAGACGTACTTTTTGAGTAAGTTCAGATTTACCAATTTTTGCATCAAAAGTAATTTCTACAAAAAACTCGTTATTTTCAGTCAACTCAAAACTTGTAAACGGTATCTCCATCATCTTTTCTTGATAAAAAATATCAATATCCCACGCGTCAAAGTCCTTAGGCTTATCTTCAAAAATTTGCAACTGATTGCCTTTTCCTTTTAATACTTCACGCTCAAAATCTTTATCATAGAGACTTGTAAAGTGACCATCCTCATTCCATTTCAAAACATAATGGGGAGTTTCAACATAATTTTCTTTCACGACTCCAGTTACGTGCTCTGTTGCGACTACCTCATCAATTGGTGTTAAAAGTCTATCAGAAAGCGCTGGTAAGTCTGGAACATAAATATACTTTTTATCCTTTGTTTTGACTGTAGAAAAAATATTTCCTTGTTCATCTTGGTAGCTATCTGCGCTTTGCAATGGAATACAAACAAGTGTATCTCTTAACCAAGCAGCAGTGTTAACGAGCAGTAATTTATCTGTTTTCTTGTTTAATTGCTGATATAAATTCTGAATTTTCTTTTTGACCATAATAAATTCTTCTTTATGATCTTGGTAAACTTCTTTAATGGAGGAGCCAGGAATGATATCGTGAAATTGATTTCGCAATAAAATCTCCCAGAGTTCAAAAAGTTTTTCTTTAGGATAATCATAGCCTTTAGACTCTGCGAATGTGTACAAAATTTCCAATTCGCGTAATGCAAGCTCTGTTTTTCGATTCATTTTTTTCACGTAACCTTGCGAAGTATATGTTCCGCGATGGTATTCTAAATATAGTTCTCCATCCCATTTATGAACATAATGATCTGTCTCACTAAAAGTTTTTTGTAATTCTTCAAAGAATTCTTTTGCTCTTCCTGTTTTAACTTTTGGCAGGCCTGCCACTCGATCCATTTGTCTACGTTTTTCCAACATGTCTCGCGTAACACCACCGCCACCATCTCCATGTCCATAAGAAATCAAAAGACTAGAATTAATGTCTTTATCCCTGTATCCTCTGTAAGCTCCCAAAACTGTTTCTGGCTCTAGAAGGCCATTATACGTATAAAACCATTCAGATGCCCAACTGGCATGCGGTTTGGGCTCTGGTGTTGTAATAAAGTGCGTTAAGATCTCACTACCATCCATTCCCTTCCAAATAAAAGTATCGTGAGGCATCCGATTAAATTGATTCCAGCTAATTTTTGTAGTCATAAAAGTATCAATGCCACTTTTCTTTAAAATCTGTGGCAACGCCCATGAGTAACCAAAAACATCTGGCAACCATAAATAGTTCACTTCTTGACCAAATTCTTCTTTAATAAATTTTGAACCGTGTAAAATTTGTCGCGTCAATGATTCACCACTGGGAATATTACAATCTGATTCTAACCACATCGCTCCGTCAACTTCCCAACGACCCTCTGCAACACGTTCCTTAATTTTCTGATATATCTCAGGATAATCATTTTTCATATACTTATATAGTTGAGGCTGAGTTTGTAAAAAAATATAGTCTGGATATTTCTCCATTAAGCGTAACACGGTAGAAAAGCTTCGAGCTGCTTTTTCTCGTGTATGCTTTAACCGCCACAACCAGGCTACATCAATGTGAGTATGGCCAATCGCCGTAATCTCAACATTATCATCTTTCTCAATTTCATCAATTTTTTCAGATAGATAAGTTTCCGCTTGTTCAATTGAAGTATAAAATGCATTACTACCAGGGTAAGACCAATCAACCTTCGTAAATGCTCGATTTAACACATCTAATAATTGATATCTGATTGGGTCATTATCACTTAATTCCAAAATAGTATTCAAGACAACATCTGACAGATAGTATAATCCATCTGTTTGTTCGTCTAACACTACTAACTCCGCTTTTTTGAATTCATGCCGTTGAATTTTTTCTGGTCCGCCACCTTCAAGACCAGACCACAACCGCAAGGATACTGTGACTTCTTTTCCGTATAACGCCTCATCTAAAAAAACCTCTTGATGATTACTATCTACACCTTGGTAAGGTTTGCCATTGATAAAAAGAAGCGACTCAAACCCAGAATTATACCCACCGCCTGTTCGGCCAAAATCAAAAAGAAACAGTAATCGTCCACCATCAGGAATCTTCACCACTTGCTGAATCCATAGATAAAAATCTCGCCCACTCCACTGATCTCCTAATTTGAACGTTTGCCAATCATTAAAATCTACTGGTGGATATTTTTCTTCTTTTGTGACATCTTCTTTAATAAACCAATTCGTAATCTCTACCTTGCTCTGATAGCGGAGCTCTTTTAAACTATCAATTCGGTTACGCAGCTTTTCTTCTACAAATGTAAAATTCATCATCCTTTTGTTGCTCCTCCCATACTAAATCCTTTAGACATGAAGTTCTGTGAAATAGCATATAAAATTACAACTGGTAAAGAATATAAAACTGAAAAGGCCGCCAGTCGGCCATAATTAACCATGCCAAAGTTACCAAAAAATTGAAAAATTGAAACTGACGCAGGCATTTTATCTGGAGACTGGATTAGAATATACGGTACAAAAAAGTTCCCCCAACTTCCAGAAAAAGTAAATATCCCAACTGTAAAAATTCCAGGTAACATCAGTGGTGCAACAACTTTTTTTATTCCTTGCCAAGTAGACGCACCGTCAATCCATGCCGATTCCTCCAGATCTAGCGGGACTGAGTCCATAAAATTTTTCATCATCCAAATTCCATATGGCAGTGATGAAGCCGTTAGAAAGAACGTAAGTGCTATTAGTGAATCTTGAAATTTTAAGTATAAGAACATTTGAAAAACCGGTACAATAACCGCTGTCATTGGCAAAGACGTCATAAATAAAATCGTCATCATAAATGATTTTTTATAGCGAAGCTTATAACGCGAAAGTGGATAGGCAGCCAATACACAAAGCCCCACTACCAATAATGCTTGGCAGCCTGAAATCAATAGACCAATGCCAAAAGAACGAACTAATCCGCCATCAGTAATAATTGAAATAAAATTTTCTAAGGTAAAACTTTTAGGCATCTTCAATGCCTGAATTGCACCTGTATCCACAGATGCAAAAAGCATCCATAATAACGGAAGTAAAAATAAAATTCCTAATAAAGTTAGAATGATATAATGGATTGCCGTTTCAATTTGATAACTTCTTTTAACCATTTCATTCACCTACACTTTCACTTTCAAAGTTTTCATGTAAATAAGACTTGCTATTGCTCCAATTACTAAGAGAACTAAGGAAATAGCCGTTCCATATCCTAATTGATAACTCACAAATGCTTGTTTATACATAAATACAGGCAAAGTAGCCGTGCTTACCCCAGGGCCACCACCAGTCATTGTATAAATCAAGGTAAATACGCCTAAAGTCTGTAAGGTTACCAACATCAAGTTTGTTGCAATTGTACCTTTTACCATTGGAATTGTAATTTTGGTCACAATTTTCCAGCGTGAAGCACCATCCATAATAGCTGCTTCTTCTACTTCTTTTGGAATATCATCTAACGCCGATTGAAAGACCATCATTGAAAAAGCAGTGCCTCGCCAAATATTTGCAATAATTACACTAGCCATCGGAAAAGTGAACAACCATGCTATTGGCTCGATATTTAATAATCCCAATACCCAATTGGCTGTGCCACTTTCACTAAGAAATGCCACCCAACAAAATGAGACAACAACCTCTGGCGTGACCCAAGCAGCAATAATAATCAAACCAATTACTCTTCGAAACGTTTTATTTTTTTCTCGCATTAAAAAGGCAATCAGAAATCCTAAAAAGCATTGGCCTAATACTGCTGAAAAAAATACAAAAATGATTGTATTCCAGACACTAGTTCGAAACTCTGGATCTTGAAACATGCGTGTAAAGTTTTCAAAACCAATAAATTGCAATTGACTTGCTTCAGCACCTGTTAACGCTAGATTTGTAAAAGAAAAAATAAAAGTTAAAATCATCGGACCAATAAAGAAGATTAACAACAAAACCCAACTTGGTAATAAAAAGAAAATTGACTTCAAGTTATCAGATAGTGGTTTTCTTTTATTTTCATGTTTTGATGGTTCAATTAATCCGTTTTCCATATTTTTCACCTACTTAAGTAAAAGGCGGCTGTAAAGCCGCCCATATATTATTTTTTAATATTCTCTTCTCCTACAATCCGTGTCACATTGGTTGCATAGTCTTTTGCTGCTTGTTCTGGCGTTTTTGAACCTGTCGCCACAGATTCCACCATGTTTTGAATTTCGACAGATACGTTTGGATACTTATCGTCAGCTGGACGGAAATGCGCATTCTTTAAGAAACTAGTAGCTTCAGCAATGAACGGTTGATCTTTGTATTCTGGTAATTCAGCGGAATCATCACGTACTGTTAAATTCCCTTCTGCAATTGCACGCTTGGCTTGTTCTTCTTTACCACCTAATGCTTGTATAACTTTCCATGATGCTTCTTTATTTTTAGCTTTTGCAGGAATTGCCCATGTCCAACCACCAGACATTGTAGTAGTTCCTGGTGCATCGCCATTTTGGGTTGGCATAGCAGCAAATCCAAAACGCTCGGTCATGTTTTCAACTGGAGTTGCTCCTGATTCAGTCCAATTTCCCTGACTCCAGAATCCATCCAAAAGCATAGCTACCTCATCTTTAGGAAATTTTTCTTGGAACATTACTGAACCGTAGTTACTATTAATAGCAATTGATAAGGATGGTCCTAATTTTTTCTGATTATAAATTTCATCAATAAAGTTTAATGAGTCCAAAATACCTTGGCTATTCACGTCCCATTTTCGGGTTTCTGAATCAAATAATTGGTCTTTTGTTCCATATAACAACATTTCAAAAGTTTGCATAGAAACAGACTCACCGTTTGCTTTTGCTACTCCCATACCAAAAGGAATTACTTTTGGTTGCGTCTCTTTCACTTTTTCTGCTGCAGCTACAATATCTTCCCATGTTTTTGGTTGCCAGTCTTCAGGTAAACCCGCTTTTTTAAATACATTTTTATTAAACCAAATTCCTCTGGAGTCTGATGTTCCTGGAATAGCATATAATTTACCATCTTGAGCAATAGATCCTGCTTTCAAATTCTCAGTATAATTACTCCAATCGTCCCATTTTGCTACGTAGTCATCTAAAGCTGTCAAATAGCCGGCATTGGCATCCGAGTTTAGCATGAAAGAATCCTCTGCAACAATATCTGGAGCAGTACTCTCTGATTGCATCGATAAAGCAACTTTAGAAAAATAATCACCCTCACTTGCAGTAATAGAAGATGGCGTCACTTTAATATCTGGATTATCTTTTTCAAATTTCGGAATAAATTCTTCTTCTAAAAATTTCTGCATCTTATCATGATCCCCGGTATTGCGCCAAGTAATTTTAATTTCTGTTTTTCCATCTTTACTGGCAGAACTTTCCTTTGCATCATTTCCACATCCAACAACTAAAAACGGAACTACTAATAAAGAAGTAAACAAAGCGATTTTTTTCATTTTTGAGTTTTTCAATTTCCTAACCTCACTTCAGCTATTATTTAACTAATCCATCACTAAACAATTAATTCCGGCCGCAATCAATTGTAAGCACTTACAATATTACTTAAGTATTCAAAAAGCTCAATCATTTAAAAAAATAATTATCATCAAAATTTGCATTCAATCATAAATTTTGATGATAAAATCATTTTTTGGTGATTGGACTCCAATCTCATCACAAAAAAAGCTGTAAAAATCATTACTGATTTTTACAGCTTTTACTACTTCGATTAAAAATTGAACTTTAAAAGAGTCATTAACTTTTTTTCTTATTGTACGTCAATCTTTACGTTTACAGTTTGAAGTGGTACGTCATAAAATGGATCTTCACGGCGTCCTAAGAAATCTTTTGCTTGTTGTGGGAAGACAGCGTAACTTAACACGTCTTCGATTGATTTTGCGTACTCTTTGATTTCTTCTTCAAAACCTGGTAATTGTGGTGCTAGTAAATCTGCAGGACGTTTTGTGATAACTGGTTCATCCCCGATAATTTTTTCTTTGATATCTTCTTTAATAGCAACTGGTGGTTTACCGTATAGGCCACGAACATAATCTTTGATTTCGTTTGGTACCATTTTGTAGCGTTCACCAGCCAAAATATTCATTAATGCTTGCGTACCGACCATTTGTGATAGTGGTGTTACAAGTGGTGGGAAACCTAAATCTGCCCGCACTTTTGGCACTTCAGCTAAAACTTCATCATACTTATCTGCATTGCCTTGTTCAGTCAATTGACTTAATAAGTTAGATAACATACCACCGGGAACTTGATAAATTAAAGTTTTTGGCTCTGTATCTTTTACTTTAGGATTTAGTATTCCTTCATTGCGGAAGTGATCGCGAATTGGATTGAAATAATTTGCGATTTCTTCCAATTTATCCATTTTAAGACCGGTATCAAAACCAAGACCTGATAAAGCGATAGCAACAGATTCTGTCGCCGGTTGGCTCGTCCCACCTGAAAATGATGAAATTGCAGTATCGATAATATCCGCTCCAGCTTCTGCTACCTTTAAGTAGGTCATTTCTGAGATTCCACTGGTTGCATGGGTATGAACTTCCAATGGTAAAGCAATACTATCTTTAATGCGGCTCACCAATTCAAAACCAGTCGCAGGAGTTAAAACTCCTGCCATATCTTTAATACAGATTGAATCTGCACCTAGTTCTGCCATTTCTTTGGCTAAAGAAACAAAATAATCGACGGTATGAAAATCGCTAGTTGTGTAAGAAATCGCTGTTTGACAATGACCGCCAGCTTCTTTACATGCTTCAATTGAAGTTCGTAAATTACGGGTATCATTTAAAGCGTCAAAAACCCGCACGATATCGATTCCATTTTCAACAGATTTCATGACGAATTCACGTACAACGTCATCTGCATAATTTTTGTAGCCGAGTAGATTTTGACCACGTAATAGCATTTGTAATTTCGTATTTTTGACTTCTTGGCGGATTTTGCGCAATCTTTCCCACGGGTCTTCATTTAAAAACCGTAGACAAGAATCAAATGTTGCGCCTCCCCACATCTCCAATGAATGAAAGCCAGCTTCATCCATCGTTTTGATGATTGGTAACATATCTTCAGTGGACATCCGCGTTGCGATTTGACTTTGTTGGCCGTCTCGCAAAACTGTTTCCATAAAGCGAATTTGTTTGGTCATCTCCCTACTCCTTTCTATCTTCTATTATACTTGCAATTTTTGCTTGCATTTCTTCAATTGTATGCGTTCTAGCCCGACCACAAACCTTGGCGTCTTTATTGCAAATGAGGCATTTTCTAGCAGGAAAGCCTAAATCTTGCCGACTAATTGACTGCATTTTACCATCTTTTAGCCACAAAACATCTAAATCAACCAAGCGGCCTTGTGGGTGTTTTTCTTCGATTTCAATCATTTTTCGTTTTAACAGCTCCGGGGATATCTCTGCTAAAAGTAAAAACTCCAAACCAGTTTTACGGGAAAAATAATTTGTTTCAATGATAAAGAAATCTTTTAATTCTTTGCGAACTGTCTCGACCAAAGTGATAAATGTTTTTTCCAAAGCCGGCGTATTTTTAACCGGCCCTGGAATATTCATTGTTGCTGAAAGCAAGCTTGCGTTAGCACATTTTTTTAAAAGTTCATGTTGTAATGCAACTCTTTGTTCACGAGCAGCTAACATTTCGGATAGCGCAACAGTTTCACCTTGAAAATAATTAGACATTTTTGACCACATCGATGATTGAGCCATCGCGGTATTCAATTAAAGCTACGACTTTATCGCCGTATTGAATTGGTTGCGGTTCTCCTACGATGCTATATGCTTTTTCTTTTAATTCTTCAATCGTAAATTGTGGTACATCTAGTTTTTTGAAGTGTTCAATCAAGTCTTGGCGCGCTGGATTGATAGCAATCCCAACTTCTGTTACCACGACATCAATACTTGAACCTGGCGTAACAACCGTATTTACTTGATCGACAATTGTTGCAATCCGACCACGAATAATCGGTGCAATAACCAAGCTCATTTTGCAAGCCATTGAAGTATCTGAGTGTCCCCCTGAAGCGCCACGGATAACCCCATCAGAACCTGTAATAACATTTACATTAAAGTTTGTATCAATTTCTAAAGCAGATAAAATTGCTGTATCAAGTTGATTAATCACAGCACCTTTACTTAATGGTGAAGCATACATATTAGCATCAATTTCATAGTGATTTGCATTTTTGCCTAATGAAATAGCAGAAGGATGATCAAAATCTTGCACATCGATAATTTTTTCCACAAGTCCTTCTTCTAATAGTTCCACCATCGCATTGGTGATTCCACCTAAAGCAAAGCTGGCTTTAATACCATCTTTAATCATTGCTTCGCGCATAAAACGTGAAACCGCTAAAGCTGCGCCACCTGTACCTGTTTGGAAAGAAAAACCTTCTTTGTAATAAGGTGAATTTGTAATCACTTTTGCTGCATATTCGGCAATTAATAATTCTTTTGGATTTTTAGTAAAACGGGTTGCACCTTTTGCAATTCCGTTTGGATCGCCAATGGCGTCTACTTCTACTACATAATCAACATCTGTTTGAGGAATGCTGATTGGTGTATTTGGATAAGGCATTAAAGTATCGGTAATGATAACGACTTGATCAGCATATTTAGCATCAATCATAGCATAGCCTAAAGAACCACACGTTGCTTTACCAACCGTACCATTGGCATTGCCGTATTCATCTGAACTTGGCGCGCCTAAAAAGGCAACGTCAATGTGGACATCTCCTGTGGCAATCGCCCGGGCACGCCCACCGTGGGAACGAATCACAACCGGGTTTTCCATAATTCCTTCTGAGATGGCTGCGCCGACTTTGTCCCGCAAACCACTTGACGTAATATTGGTGACCACGCCGTTTTTAATATGATCAATTAATGGTGCATGAACATTGGCAATAGAACTTGGTGCAATGGATAAATTTTTAATCCCCATTTTAGCAATTTCTTCTAAAACCATATTCATAACAAAGTCACCTTCACGGAAATGATGGTGGAATGAAATTGTCATGCCGTCTTTTAAGCCCGTTTTTTCAATCGCTTCACGAATACTCCCTAATAGTTTCGTGTCTCTTGGTTTAACAGGTTTAATCTTACGACTTGATTCTTGGTATTCTTTGATATTTGCTAATTCACCTTCAAAAACACCATATTGTTCAGCAAATTGTGTTGGAATTTCGCGACCTAATTTATTTGTTGTCATTTTAAATATCCTCCTCGGAAATCAACTTGGCAGCTTTTGCTAAAGCAATGACACGTTCTGCCCGTTCCACGATAGGTTTATCTACCATTTTTCCGTTAACTGAAATAACGCCAGATCCTTTGGCTTCGGCTTCTCTGATTCCCCAAATTACTTCTTTTGCGTTTTGAATTTCTTTTTCAGTCGGTGCATATACTTTATTGACAAGTGGAATTTGGCGCGGATTAATCACTGATTTTCCATCAAAACCAAGTTGTTTAATCATTTCAACTTCTTTTAAGAAACCTGCTTCATTATCGACATCTGAATAAACTGTATCGATTGCGGCAATGCCGGCTGCTCTTGCAGAATGAAGAATGAAACTACGGGCAAAGAACAATTCTTGTCCATCTGGATAGCGGCGCGTCTTCATGTTGGTTACATAGTCTTCTGCACCAAGGGCAATCCCGATTAAGCGAGTAGATGCTTTCGCAATTTCCCGGGCATTTAAGACGCCTTCAGCTGATTCAATCGCTGCCATCATTTTAGTAGTCCCAACGACAATTCCATTTGCTTCTTCTACTTTTGTAATTTCAACATCCACATCCACAATATCTTGTGCTGTTTCAGTTTTTGGCAAACGGATAACATTGACGCCAGCTAAGACCATTGCAGCAATATCTTGTGCACCTACTGTATCCAAACTGTTAATTCGGACTACGGTTTCCACACCGCTGTAATCAAATGTTTTTAAAGCAAAGTGAACCAAAGTCCGAGCTGAGTCTTTTTCTTTTAAAGAAACAGCATCTTCTAAGTCAAACATAATTGAATCAGCACCATATAAAGGCGCATCTCTCAACATTGCGGCATTAGCACCAGGTACAAACATCATCGTTCTTCTTAAGCGTTCCATGAGTCGATCTCCTTCCAGTCGTATTCTGCGACTTCACTCGCACGGTAAACCGCGGTCAATGTCCGCGCTTGAATGGTACAATCCAATGCACCTTTGTCGACTGCTGTTATCTTAGCAGCTGTTACATCCAAGCGTTTTAATGTGTTTTCAATCAAATCACGAATTTCTTGTCCATATTGTTTCTCAACACTACTATCTAACGCAATTGCAATTTTTTCTTCTTGGTTTGGAGCGACAGTAACCATAATGTCACTTGACTCCACAGTACCAGCTACTGCACTTTTTTTGATTTCCACAATTTTCACCTCAAATTTTATTTTTCTCTTTCAAGTAAGCTAAAACAGTGTCCGGAACGAAGGATTGGACAAGTGGCTCATTGTGATCTTGGAGTGCTTGTCGTACTTTGGTTGCGCTGACGATTTCACCTTCAATTGCCAAACGAGGCAAGATAGTCAGTGACAGATCCGGACGAAATACTTCTTTCATCGCTTCATTGTAAACATTGGTTACTTTTGAATAAGGTTCCTCTCCAACAAAGCGCTTTTTAATATGCAATACAGGTGCGATACGTTCTTTAAAAAGGGTTGCATCTAAACGGGCTTGAACGCTAGCAACATTTAACTCGGCACGATCTTTTAAGAAATAGGCTGGGAATGTTAAAGATGACACCATATAATCTCTGGCCGGTAAAACCGTCACATCTTCAAACTCTTTTAAGCCGTTTTTAACTAAAGCGAAGCGTTCAGGACTGGAAAATTCTGATTTTTCTTCTGAGACAACAAAAACATAGACATGATCACAAACTTTACGTGCTTGTTCCACCAAGTATTTATGGCCTAAGGTAAACGGATTAGCATTCATCACGATACTACCGTTTTCACCTGGATGATCAAAACGAGCAATATAATTTAAATAGTCGTCAAAACTAGGTTCTCCTTGTTCCATAAACAATACTTCTTTAGTATTCATGATTTTTTTGAATCCTAAAGAACGAAAAATAACTTCTTTATCCGGTGCAGTGTAAACAAAGTAGTGAAAAATATCCTCTTCATGCAAGCGTTCAATTAAATGAACAATAATTTGTGTCAACAAGTTTTCAGATTGATATCTTTTGCATACTAATAAATACTTAATGATATTGTCTGACAGAGATCCGGTCGCTATTAATTCTTCACCATCATAAATTCCTACAGTATACGTCGCATCTTCAGCAGGGTGCAGCCCACCGGCTTGTAAAAATTCACTCCACTGATTATGGTCTTTTACATCTTGGATCAACCAGAGCCTTTTTAGTGTTAACATCTTTTCTCACCCGATTATTTTTTTATTTTGGCGGAAATAATTTCGCCAATAATTGTGAGGCTGCGTAAATGATTAAGATTACGACAAAAACGCCGCCCCAACCAAAACCTAATAGTTCAAACGCAATTTTTAAATCTTCAAACATGGTTATCCTCCTTTTGTTATCAAGCTATTCAACCTGTAATTATTATGTTAATAGCGCTAATAACAGGCCGCCTGCGATAACAGAAGCAATCTGACCTGAAACGTTGGCACCAGCTGCATGCATCAAAATAAAGTTTTGCGGATCTTCTTCTGTCGCCATTTTTTGAATAACACGACTTGACATTGGGAATGCAGAAATACCAGCAGCACCAATCATAGGGTTTACTTTTTCTTTTCTAAACAAGTTCAACACTTTGGCAAACAACACACCACCGACAGAGTCCATCACAAATGCGACTAAACCTAACCCGATAACGATTAATGTATCTACTTTTAAGAAATCGTTGGCTTGCATTTTTACTGAAATTGTTAAACCAAGTAAGATACTTACCAAGTTAACCAATTCGTTTTGTGCGGAAACTGACAAACGATCTAAAACACCACATTCTCTTAACAAGTTACCAAACATTAAGAAACCTACTAATGGCAATGACACTGGCGCAATCAAACCTGCTACGATCGTAATAACGATTGGGAATAAAATTTTTGCTGTTTGTGATACCGCCCCAGCATGATAGGTCATGCGGATTTGACGTTCTTTTTTCGTTGTAACAGCTTTAATGGCTACTGGTTGGATAATTGGTACCAAGGCCATGTATGAGTAAGCCGCTACCATAATTGCCCCCATATATTTTGAGTTCAATGTGTTCGCCACAAAGATTGAAGTCGGACCGTCTGCGGCACCGATAATCCCGATTGAAGCAGCATCATTAATATCAAAGCCAAGTAAAACGGCTACGATAACAGTAAAGAAAATACCAAATTGGGCAGCTGCACCGAATAATAGCAAGAACGGATTTTGTAATAATGGCCCAAAATCGATCATGGCACCAATCCCGATAAATAATAGTAGTGGGAATAATTCTGTACTGATTCCGGCATCAAATAATACTTGGAAAGGACCAGCTTCGCCACCGGCTTGTAAAACACCTGAATTTGGGAAGTTCACTAAAATTGTTCCCAGACCCATTGGCACCAATAATGTTGGTTCGTATTCTTTTTTAATCCCTAGGTACATCAACAAGCCGCCGATTAGCATCATGACAATTCTTCCCGGCTCTTGTCCCATACCGATAATTCCTTCTAAAAGAGTTTCCACTTAATTCACTTCCTATATCAAATTTTCATTTCTAATCGATCAAATTAACCAATTGTAATTAACGCTTCACCAGGGTTAACCATTTGGCCTTGTGTCACATGAATTCCTGTTACTGTACCAGCTTTTGGTGCAACAACTTCATTTTCCATTTTCATCGCTTCTAAAATCATAACTGGTTGATTTTCTTTGACTTCATCGCCAACGTTTACTAAAATTTTCAAAATTGTTCCTGGCATTGGAGCTGTCATTGCATCTGCACTTGCTGGTGTTGTAGCGGCAGTTGCTTGTGGCGCTTCTTCTTTTGGCGCTGCTGCAGGAGCTGTTTGAACTGGTGCAGCTGCTTGTGGTGCTGGTGCTGCTGCCGGCTGTGGAACGCCGCCAATTTCTTCCATTTCTACTAAATACTCTGTTCCATCAATTGCAATTTTGAATTTACGTAACATAATCATTCTCCTCTTTCATAGATAGTTTTATTTTTTCATGATTTTCTTGACCGTCAATTGACTGTCTTCTTGTTCACCTGCAGCAATACTCGCTGAGATAATGGATACGAGCTTGGCCTCAGGATTGCGTTCTAAGATTCGTTTCACGACAAACTGGCTATCTGACTGTTCACCGGCCATAATTGCGGAGGCAATAACGCTAACAAGTTCATAATTTTTTGGATCTGTTTCAATATAAGCGGGTACTTCCTGCCATGGTGATGTAGGTTGTTTCTCTACTGCAGAAGGTGAGATAGGTTGCGCTTCTTCGGTTTTCTTTTGACGGAAAAAATCCCATAATCCCATCGACTCACTCCTTTCTTTTCATCTTCTTAAACCTTGTCGGCTACAGATAATTTCAAAATTTGGTGTTACTGTCTTACAACATCCTCATTATAGAATGATTTACTTTATTGAGAAGATTTGCTTTCTGATTAAATTGTTCTTTTACTGTTTCAAAATCACACATTTTACTAAAAACGCTTCAAAACGTTGATTTAACGACATTTTCACTCCGTTAAGATTTTATTAATAACTTTTTAAGGACTAAATAAGATTTGTTGTCTCAAATTGTTTTTTTCGTGTTCCTTTTTAAAAAGCTTGTTTTTTTTTAGAAAATTCTTACGTATGATGTAAGCGTTAGCAGAAGAATTGTGAAAAAATGCATTTGTTAGCCAGCTTTTACATCACATTTTGGCGCTAGCACAAAAAAACTGTTTTTGAAAGGAAGAAGGAAATGTTACTTACTATTTTGTCTTACCTCATGATTATCGTCTTCATGTTCGTTATCATGAAAAAGAAATTATCTCCACTTACGTCATTAGTTATTATTCCTTTAGTATTTGCTTTAATCGCACTGGCTGCTGGTGTAACCGCACCACCTGTCGTTGACGGTGTAGCCGGTAGCAACAATATCGGCGATTGGGTTATGGAAGGTATCAAAACAACCTCTAACACAGGGATTATGTTATTATTTGCCATCCTTTACTTCTCTATCATGTTAGATGCTGGTCTTTTTGATCCAATCACTAAAAAAATGATCCATTTTGCTAAAGGCGATCCAATGAAAGTTTTGATTGCCACAGCAGTTGTAGCTGCCGCTGTTTCTTTAAACGGTGACGGTACAACAACAACATTAATCTGCTGTTCTGCTTTTATTCCAATCTATAAAAAATTAGATATGAAATTAATGAACCTAGGTGTTTTGGTTATTTTGCAAAACACAATCATGAACTTATTGCCATGGGGCGGACCAACAGCACGGGCAATGGCCGTGTTAGATGTTGGTGCTGAAATTCTAGCTTACCTAATGCCAGGTATGATTCTTTCTGTTTTATTCGTTATCTTTATAGTAGCACCTCACATGGGACGTCAGGAAAGAAAACGCTTAGGGATTAAAGAATTATCAGATGCAGAAATTGAAGAAATGACTGCTGTTACAGACCCAGAAACAATGGCAATTCGTCGTCCAAAACTTTTTGCTTTTAATGGAATCATGACTATTGTTTTAATTGCTTGGTTAGTATTGAGTTCATTTGCAGATCAAATTGGTTTACCTGGTTGGTTTGCACAACCACCATTGTTCTTGTTCTTATTAGGTACTTGTATTGCGTTAATCGTAAACTACCCTGTCTTAAAAGATCAGTCAGCTCGTATCGGCGCTAACGGTGGCGATGCTGTTCAAGTAGTTATTCTAGTTTTTGCTGCTGGTGTCTTCATGGGTATTTTCCAAGGTTCAGGTTTAGCTGAAGCATTGGCAACAAGTTTCACTTACATTATTCCAAAACAACTTGCTGGTTTCTGGGGTATTGTAATTGCATTAATTTCAGCACCAGGTACATTCTTCATCTCAAATGATGGTTTCTACTTTGGTGTTATGCCAGTCTTAGCTGAAGCAGGTCGTGCTTATGGTTTTACCAATATGCAAATGGCACTTGCTTCATTAATGGGACAAGCATTCCACTTATTGTCACCATTAGTAGCATTTATCTACTTACTACTACGTTTAACAAAACTAGATATGGGACAATGGCAACGAGAAGCTGGGAAATGGGCCGCTTGTATCTTCGTCATCTTCGTGGTAACGATTATGTTATTCGGTCACTTACCGTTTTATATCCCACAAAAATAAAGTTACAAAAAAAACCGGGCCACTTTCGACCCGGTTTTTTTCTTTTTATTACCCACCATTATCTAAAAGAAAAAACGCTTGTTGACAAATAACAAGATAGAAAATATGATGAGGCGAGAAATCAAGTCCCAATTCACTTAAAAAGACTTCCATAAAAGGATGATTGATAAAAATGAACGCAACCATTGCAGCCGTTAAAAATAATTTAGACTTATCTCAAAATCAACCCTTAAAACTTTCTATTTACGAAGCATTTCGAAAAAGTATTATTTTAGGTCAAATTCCTGCTGGTGAGAGAATCAACGAAAAAGAATTCTCAGAAACGCTAAATATCAGCCGGACCCCGATTCGCTTTGCTTTGCACCAATTAGTAGAAGAACAATTAGTCGAACATGTTCCCCGCGTTGGTATCGTAGTTAAAGGAATTAGTATAAAAGACGCCCACGAAATTTATGATATTCGCAAGTCGCTGGATACACTTGCGACAATTAAGGCCATGCAGCTTATGACCCCAAAAGATTTCGATGATTTGCGGGCTTTATTAGAAGAAGGCGACCGCCTCAATCAAGAAGATAAAGTCGATGAAGTTTTACAAAACTTCTCTGACTTCAATTCGTTTATTTATGAAAAGAGTCAGATGAAACGTTTGAAAACTATTGTGACAGATCTACAAGCCTACCTCGTTTATTTTCGTGATATTGCCATTCGCTCATCTGAACGGCGTTATCGCGCACTAGAGGAGCATTGGCTACTTTATCGCGGTATGGTGACAAACGATATTACCCAAGTAACGCTAATTACCCATGAACATTTAAACCACTCCTTACAATTTATTTTACAAGAAATGGAGTCACATCAAATTGAATAACCAATACCACACCGTCGTTGTCGCAGCTAAAAAGGGGCTTTTTTACGAAGTTGCCCTTTCACCAAAACCAGGGCTAGTGGACCGTCTAACTAACGGCGCTCACAAAGACATGGATTTTTATTTATTCATTGATAGCATCTTGGCGCTATCCCCTTATTTTTCTCAATATTTAAAAGCCGGACTACAACACCAGGGAACTCCGGCTGAACTGTTTTATACTTTACGCCAACTAGGCCAACAAGCTGAAGCGGCCATGTTTGCTGCGACAAATGGAATCAACACCCATAAAGGTGCCAATTTTTCTTTTGCGGTTTTATTAGGTGCGACAGGACTACATCTACAAAAAAGCCAGTTGCCTTTGACTGCAACTGACTCTGAAAATATTTTAAAATTAAGTCAAGCCATTACCAAAGACTTATTAAAAACCGACTTTAAAAATGTTGCATCAAAAAAAGAACTGACACACGGTGAAAAGCTTTACCTAGCTAAAGGAGCGACAGGCATTCGTGGTCAAGCCGCAGCAGGTTATCCGGCTTTAGGAGAAGTTTTACTTCCTTATCTGCGGGCAAATCGTAATTTGCCCCGTGAAGAATTATTATTACGAGCATTGGTCTTTTTAATGAGTGAATTAGAAGACAGTAACGTCTTACATCGCGGCGGAGCAACAGCCCTTATTACGCTAAAGGCAGAAATGCAGCAACTCCATGCAAAAGGGTTAACCAACGCAGAACTAATAAGAGCGCTCATCCACTATGATGAAATTTTAATTTCTCGCAATTGGAGTCCTGGGGGTGCCGCCGATTTATTATCCCTTGGCATCTACTTTGCCCTTTTAGAAGGACTATTTTAAATAGTTGCGACAAATGTATAACCGATTCCCCACACTGTTTGCAAATATTTTGCATTTTTCGGATCATCTTCAATCTTATTGCGTAAATGATTGATAAAGACCATAATAGTGTTGGCATCGGTTTTTTCTTCGTCCCAAACACTTTGGTAAATCTGTTCCTTTGAAAAAACTTGGTTGGGATTTTCCATAAAAAACTGCATAAGTTGTGTTTCTTTGGAAGATAGTTTAAGTGCTACATCGTTTTTATAAAGCTGGTAGCGTTTTTTATCATACGTAAATTCACCAAGTTTTAAGACATTGCTGGTTTTAATTTGTTGACCATTATGCTTTTTTAACACCAAACTACGATCTAAAGAAGCCAAGACTTGCGCCTTTAAAATAGCAGGCGAAAATGGCTTGGTCAAATATAAGTCCGCCCCTGTTTCAAGGCCGGTAACGATATCTTGATCTTGTGTTTTACCACTTAAAAAAATAATGGGTACGACGCTGTTTTCATTGCGAATCATTTGTGCTAAGTGATACCCGTCATTTTCATATTCCAAACTAATATCTAATAAAAATAAATCAAATTCCACCCGACTCATAATATCAATCGTTTTTTCAATTGAATCACTTTGATAAATCAGGATCCCAGTCGATTGCAGTGATTTCCAAATTAAGCGGCGAATCGCTGGATCATCGTCAACTACTAAGATTTTTTCATTGCGCATCGCAAATTCCTCCAAGTTAAAATGAAAGGCTTACCAAAAAATGAAAAAGTTAACTAAAAAAATGAATGCACTTTTTATCACGGTGATGGCGATAACTTTAACAGGTATTCTCATCACGGCTTTAGGCTATCATAACATACAACAAGAAGCTTTAAAAATGGGAAAAACACAATTAGAACAGGTCAATGAGGTAAGTACCAAATTAATTGTAGCTGAAATTACAAGTAGTGCCAGCGACTTGGACAGTTTTGTAACGGATACAATTAATACGGATACCGCCTTACAACTACCACAGCAAAATAATCTTATTACGCAATTTTTTATGCGCAATCACTCTTTTTCTGGTATCTTTCTTTTTGATAAAGAGGGGCAACCATTAGAAAGTCATTATTCTGCTAAAAATCAGGTGACCAATAGTATCTTAAGTAAAAAAATGACTACAGATCCTTTCTTTCAAAAAGCACTAAAAGGACAAGTCAACCAAAATGGGAAAGTCTATTTTATTCAGCAAAACTCTTTTTTTAATCTCTACCATCCAATTTACAATACAAAAAAAGAGCTACAAGGGTTAGTTGTCGTACCGTTAAATTTAGAGCAATTATTCTTAGATAAAATTCAACCAACGGATACAGAACAACGTTACCCTCTAATGAAAAATGAAAAAATGGAAGTCGTCATGCATCCGGCCCGAGAACAAATAGGATTAAATATTATAACTGGCCGTAAAAAACGGTTTCCTAACCTAAATTATACTGATTTAGAAAAACTCGATGTCTACCAAAAAAAGCACGAAAAAGGCAGCCTAAGTTATCATTCTTATTGGTGGAATGAGTCGGATTTAACTTCTGTTTTAAAACTCAATGCCTTTCAATGGGTAAAAATTGGCGAAGAGCGCTTTGTCATTGCCAATACAGCAGACTTTTACCAAGATAACGGTTGGATTTTGCACGATCTACTGATTAATTTAGGGCTTGTTGTAATTTTGTTAATGGTTGCATCGCTTTTAGTTTTGATGGTCCGCCTGCTTGCCAAACAACAGCACACAACTAATGAAAACCAACGCTTAAAAGAAAAACGGCAATTAGAAGCTGAAAAACACCAATTGGAAAAAAGTCTCCTACAAGAGTCAAAAATGGAAACAATCGGTCTTGTTACAACCGGAATCGTACATGATATGAACAATTTTTTAACGCCTTTAATTGGTAATATTGAGCTATTAATGACAGAACACACAGATGATCCAGAACTTATCGCAGATTTAGAAGATATGCACTATGCCGCTAAAAAAGGACAACAACTTTCGCAACGAATTTTGCATTTTTCAAAAGAAAAAGATCAAACGAAAAAAGTACAGTCTTTAAATCAAGCAATCGAAGAAGCTGTTACAACGATGAAAATTCTAATTCCAAAATCTGTTACCATTATAAAAGAAATCGACCTTTTAGCCGATGCCTTATTCCAACAAGACGATGTTCAAGTTTTACTCTATAACTTAATCACCAATGCCTATCAAGCGAAATCGGACGCGACTATTACTGTTTCACTGACCACACCTTCTGCTGTGATGCAGGCAAAAATTACAGAAGGCGCGTTTATTTATCAAAATAAAAAATTAGCACTGATTCAAGTTTCAGATAATGGTCCTGGTATTGATAAAAGTATTAAAGATCAGATTTTCACACCATTTCTAACTACTAGAAAAGAAGAAGGGGGAACCGGACTTGGTCTTTTCATTGTCTCTTCCATCGTCAAACGCAACAGCTGGCTAATGGAGGTCACAAGTTCAAAAGAAGGCACTACCTTCAGTTTGATCATTCCTATCAGTAGTAAAGAATCATAGTTTTAAACTGCAAAAAGACCGGAAAATGTCGCATCTCACGCTGCATTTTCCGATCTTTTTTACTAGTAGGAGTATCCCTACCCAGCTTTTCATACTAGCTTTCTTTGGCTTTAAGTTGAAATTTTCAAAAATTTAAAGAGCAATTTTCAAAAATCCCATCCTTATTTTTTGCAGTCTGGACAAGTTTGTTCAGCTTTTCTTATTGGCTGGCTTCACATACTAGCCTGCCAAGAAATAAGTTGAAATTTTCAAAAATTTAAGAAGCAATTTTCGAAAATCCCAGCCTTATTTTTTGCAGTCTGGACAAGTTTGTTCAGCTTTTCTTATTGGCTAGCTTCACATACTAGCCTGCCAAGAAATAAGTTGAAATTCCCAAAAATTTAAAGAGCAATTTTCGAAAATTCCATCCTTATTTTTTGCAGTCTGAGCAAGTTTGTTCAGCTTTTCTTATTGCAATGTTAAAAACATACCGACAAAGCCTAAACCGTTATAGAGCATATGCACTAGCATTGAGCAACGTAAATCTTCTGTTTTTTGATACACACTTGCCAACACAATTCCTAAAGTCATATATAAAAGTAATGCCATTGAAATGCGGGGTTCATGCATTAGACCAAATAACAATGCCGAAGTGAGTACGGCTAAAACTTTTGCACGGGCAGTATCTTTATTCCAAAAGTAATTCATAAAGATCCCGCGAAACAGCAATTCTTCAATTATCGGGGCTAAAATCACACCATAGACAGTCAGGGTGATGGGATTTACCAAAAAGCTTTGATTGATCCCGGCTTGATTTTCCGTTGTTTCTGGCAAAAAATTTGCTAGCACAATATTAGCAGCAAACATCGCCAAGACACCTAAAAGCACATACTTCCATTTTCCTACGACTTTTTTTTGACCAATTGCGCGGGGGTTATAGACCAGCAACTGCTTTTGGTAGCGCGTTGTTAAAAAATAAATAAACCCGCCAGCGACTAACACACTAATTAAAGCGAGCAACACATCGCTAATTTTCGGCAAAAAGACCACCGTTGAAACAAGATTTTGTAATAGAATAAAACCACAATAAAAGATTAAACGTTTTAATAAACTTGTTTGTGTCATACCATTCCTCCAGGTTTTTATTCAAAGTTAAAGACAAAGGTGAAATTTCACCCAGATAGCGAGTAAAACTTCACCTTGCTGTTTTAAAATACCTTTTAAAAGATGCTAGTCATCAGGCTTTTTTTATACATCCTTTATTAAGCCTTTAAACAAGCCGACAATAAATTCATTAGGATCAAAAGGTTCCAAGTCATCGATACCTTCTCCTAAGCCAACTAATTTAACCGGTAGATGCAATTCATTTCGAATGGCTAAAACAATCCCACCTTTAGCAGTTCCGTCTAATTTTGTTAAAATCAGCCCCGTCACATCCGTCGTTTCCTTAAATTGCTTAGCTTGAACCATCGCATTTTGTCCAGTGGTGGCATCTAAAACCAATAGGACTTCATGAGGAGCATCAGGTGCTTCCCGCTTGATAACACGCTTAATTTTTTCCAATTCATTCATTAAGTTGACTTTATTTTGCAATCGTCCCGCGGTATCAACTAATAAAATATCCGCATTTTGTGCCTTCGCTTTTTCCATGGCATCATAAACTACCGCAGCCGGATCCCCCCCGGCATTGCCACGAACCACTTCTACACCAGCGCGCTGACCCCAAACCACTAATTGGTCAATCGCACCCGCACGAAATGTATCCGCTGCAGCTAAGAGTACTTTTTTTCCGGCTTGTTTATACTCATAAGCCAATTTACCAATGCTTGTCGTTTTACCGACACCATTTACCCCAACAAAAAGCATAACTGTTAAACCATTAGGTTGAATATTTAACGTATTGACCTCATCGCTACCGGCTTCATCATACAAATCAACCAATTTTTCAATCATAACATTTTGTACTTCAGCTGGCTTTTTCACGTTCTGTAATTTTACTTCTTGGCGTAAGTCGTCGGCAATTTTCATTGCTGCTTCAAAACCAACATCCGCACCAATCAAGGTTTCTTCTACTTCTTCAAAAAACGCTTCATCTACACTACGGAAGTTGGCAAACAATTCATTTAAGCGTTGCCCAAAAGTTTTTCGTGATTTTTTTAACCCTTTGTCATATTTTTCCTGTACATTTTCTGAAGCAATTGGCTCTTTTTGTTCTTTAATTTCTTCTACTTGTTCTTCTTTGGAAACAAAAGTAGCAGCTTCACTGACAGGTGGTGTGAAATCAACAGTTTCTGACTGATTGGCATTTGCTTCAACCGTTGATTTTTTTACAGTCTCAGCTGGTTCAGTGACAACAAAAGCAGCACTATCTTCTGCAGGATCTTCTTTCTTTTCGACCTTGGAATCGGTAATATTTTGTTCTTCTGAGATTTCTGCTGGGATTTCAACTTGTGTAGTAGCAGGTATTTGGGCTACTTTTTCAGCAGCAGCCGGTATATCCGCAGCATTTTCTGTACTTTCTGTGCCTTCTATACTTTCTGCACTTTCAGCTGGCGTATCCGGGTTTGATTGCGGTCTGTCATCAGACAGATTTTCCTTTGTTTCTACGGGTGGCACTTGTGTTTCTTCGGGAGTTTTTGGTTCAGCTTCCCCCATTAAAGCCTTTTTAATCTTATCGAAAAAGCCCATATTGAACCTCCTTATCGTAATTTTGCTTTCATTTATTGTAACACGTATTTTTCGACTACTTGTGCTACGCCGTCTGCGACATTACTAGCAGTGATAACGTCCGCAGCTTCTTTGACCATCGCTACCGCATTATCCATTGCCACGCCCATTCCCGCGTATTCAATCATCGGTAGATCATTTTCTTCATCACCAATCGCCATGACTTCCGCAGCTGTAATGCCAAGATGCTCTGCTAACAATTTACAGCCATACGCTTTGGTTACACCTTTTGGCATGAATTCCAGTAAAACATCGCGTGTTTTGATAATTTCATAACGTTCTTTGAACTCAGCTGGGATTTTTGCCAACTGTTGATCCAAGTATTCTTGTTCAAAAGCAACCACTGCTTTGTTGTATAACAATTCTTCCGTTAATTCTGCTTGTGAAAAGGGTTGGAAGTGTAATAATGGATTTAACTTGGAATAAATAGATTGGTGATTTGGAGCTGTAGGCAGAATATAAACGACTTCATCGGAAACAATATCTAATGGTAACGCCAAATCATGCGCTAATTTTACCAATTCTTGTACATTATCATAGCTTAAAACAGATTTCGCCATTACTTCACCAGTATCGTTTTTTTGCACGAGCCCACCGTTAAACGTGATACTGTAATCTCCAGCCTCTTTTAACTCCAATTCCTCCAAATAAGGTCTGATTGCCCGTAAAGGTCGTCCTGTACATAAAACAATTTTTACCCCTTGTGCTTTAGCCTTTGCCAAAGCTTCTTTATTACGTTGACTAATTTTCTTTTCTTGATCTAGTAACGTACCATCAAGATCAATAGCGATCATCTTAATCAATCAAATAAACTCCTTTCTAAAAGCTTTTGTCATTGTTCAGAAAGTTTTTCTTACACTTCTGTTTTAATCTTACCGCCTTCAGCGACGTCTTCTAAACGGACAGAAACAATTTTAGAAACGCCAGATTCTTGCATGGTCACCCCATAGAGCACGTCAGCGGCTTCCATCGTTCCTTTGCGGTGGGTCACTACGATAAATTGCGTATCATCTTGGAAACGACTTAAATAGTGCCCAAAGCGGGTAACGTTAGCTTCATCTAAAGCAGCCTCTACTTCATCTAACACACAAAACGGTACCGGACGTACTTGAATAATTGAAAACAGCAATGCAATGGCCGTTAACGCACGTTCGCCACCAGAAAGTAAACTTAAGTTTTGCAATTTTTTACCAGGTGGTTGGGCTTCAATTTCAATCCCTGTATTTAATAAATCTGTCGGATCTGTTAGCGTCAACTCTGCACGACCACCACCAAACATTTGTGGAAAGACTTCTTTAAAGCGCAAACGAATTGCTTCAAAAATTTCACCAAAACGAACTTTCACTTCTTCGTCCATTTCATCCATTGTTTTAAATAATTGATCTTTGGCTGCTAGCAAGTCATCTCGTTGACTTGTTAGGAAGGTATAGCGTTCTAGCACCTGCTCATATTGCTCAATGGCGTTTAGATTGACTGGCCCTAAACGTTCAATTTCACGTTTGTAGCGTTGAATCTCATTTTTAGCTTGTTGGCTATCTGAAACTATGTCATATTCTCTAACAGCTAATTCAAAGGTGATACTATACTCTTCTTGCAGATAAGCCAAAAGATTGTCCAAGTGAATATCAGCGCGGTTTTTGGCTACTTCTTCTTTGGTTTTTTGCGATAAAAATGTTTTTTGTTCCAAATTCAACTGCGTCATTTCTTCATCTGCAGCGGTAATAACTTGTTGCAACACACTGCGCTCTTGTCGGTTTGCTGCCAATTCTCCCTCTAAATCGGCTTTTTTCTGCCGAAGATCTGCAACTTTTTTTTGCAGGGCTTCTTCAGACAGTTCATGATCACTTGAGTTGGAGTTTAAAGCAGCCATTTGATTAGTTAAACTTTCATGGCGCCTATTTGCTTCTTGTAACGCGGCGTCATTTCTTTCAAGCGTTTGTTTTAAATTGCTGACTTTTTCAACCGCTACTGCTAATTCTGCTTGTTTTGTTGCTAAAGCAGCACTAGCCACTTGTCTTTTCTCTTCAATCACATCTTCTTGTTGGGTCAATTGTTGAATCTCTTTGTTGATGCTTTCTCGTTTGCGGTCGACTTGTGCTTGTTTTGCGGTTAACTCTGCTTTTTGTTCTTCATATTCGGTTAAAAATTGCTGCACTTCTCGATTTTCATAAGCGAATACTTTTTGCTCTTTTTCCAAGCGCTGTAATTCTTGGGTCACATTTTTGACTTGATTGGTTAATTCTTGCTCTGTTAAGCGGGCGCTTTCGCCACTATTGCGTAGTTGCTCCAATTGAGCTGTCTTTTCTTTTACCCGTTCTTCGATGCGCTGAACTTGTTTTTCAGTTGCTAGTAAGCGCGTATCCAGTGTCTGAAGTTCCGTTGTTAAGTTTTGCAATTCATTGGTTTGACTAAAAAGACTCCCTTGATTGCCTCTTTTAGTCGCCCCCCCGGTCATGGAGCCACCAGCGTTCATAACATCGCCTTCTAATGAAACAACACGGTAACGAAATTGCACATCGCGGGCAATTTCATTGGCACTCTTTAATTCTTGGGCAATTAAGGTGCTGCCTAATAAGTTGTCACAAATCGGCTGCAATTTTTCTGCAACTTTAACTAATTCACTGGCTACGCCTAAAAAGCCCTTATTTTTACTTGCCATATTAATGACCGCTTCACTTAAATGGCGACCTTTAATTGTCGTCAAAGGCAAGAAAGTTGCACGGCCAGCGCGACGTTCTTTTAAAAACGTGATCGCCTGTCTTGCATCGCCTTCATTTTCCACGACAACGTGTTGCGCGGCTCCTCCTAGAGCTGTTTCAATTGCTAAGGTGTATTCAGTTGGCACTTGAATAAGCTCTGCCACAGCGCCTACAATTCCTGTCAGCTGCTCTTTGTTTTGTAAAACAATTTTGACCCCTTGATAAAAACCAGTGTAATTGTCTTGAATATCTTGCAAACTTTTTTGCTTTGCTCTTACTTGTTGCACTTGTTGCATCAAGCTATACATTTTCTTTTGTTCCATTTCAAACTCTTGTTGTAACTTTTGGGCTTGCTGTTGGACCAAAATGTAATTTTTACGCTGTTCTACCAAATTTTCTTCAGCTGCTGTTAATTTTTCTGCTAGTGTTGTTTTTTGCACAGAGAGCGTGGCGATTTGGTTATGCAACTCCCCTTGTTTGGTCATTGTTTTCTGGTTTTTAGCATTTTCTTGTAAATATTGACGTTCTAAATATTTTAAATCATTTCCAATATTTGCGTGCTCCTGCATTTTTTCCACATATTGCCCCCGCAATTCTTCTAAGAGCTCTTTGGTGGATTTTTGTAGCCGCGTTAATTCGTCTTTTAATGCTGCAACGCTTGTTTCTAAGTTTTGTACTGCCCCATTTTTAGCTGAAAGTTCATGAATAATTTCTTGTTTCGCATTTTCTAGCTGTTCAATTTTTTCTTTATTCTCTGCTAAATTTTCTTCGTATTCAGAAAAACTACGTTGCGTATGTTTCGAGCGCTCCAACAAGACTTCTTGCTGACCTTCTGCTTGTTTTAAGCTTTCAGTTAGAAAAAGTAATTGTTGATTGGCATTTTCTAACCACTGATCCAATTCTTGTCGCTTTTGGCGCTTATTTTGCAATTGATTTTCTGCTGTTGTCAGTTTATTCGTTATAGCTTTTAGGTCTTGATTTAACTGTTGTAAACTTTCTTCTGCTTTGTCCCAAGTAGCTTTCGTTGTTTTGATCTCTGTGACTGTATGGGCCACGTCAATGCGCTTTAATTCTTCTTTCAGCCGCAAGAATTCTTTTGCAGTGCGACTTTGTTCTTTGAGGGGAGTCAGTTGATCTTCTAACTCATAGACGATGTCTTGGACACGGCTTAAGTTGTCTTCTGTTTCAAATAATTTTTGCTCTGCTTTTTTCTTCCGTTGTTTATACTTTAAAACTCCCGCGGCTTCTTCAAAAATCCCGCGGCGATCTTCTGGTTTACTGGCAAAAATCGCCTCAACTTTACCTTGAGAAATGATAGAAAAGGACTCTTTGCCAAGGCCTGAGTCCATAAACAAATCTTGTATATCTTTTAAGCGACAGATTTGCTTGTTAATATAAAAATCACTTTCACCACTGCGTCGTAAGCGGCGTGTCACACTGATTTCACTATAGTCAAGTGGCAGGTAATGATCACTATTATCCAGTACCACTGTGACTTCTGCGATATTTAATGGCTTGCGGGAATCAGAACCGGCAAAAATAATATCGGGCATTTTGCCACCGCGCAAACTTTTGGCTGATTGCTCGCCTAAAACCCAGCGAATTGCTTCGGTGATATTACTTTTACCACTACCGTTTGGCCCTACAACAGCCGTTACGCCATTTTCAAAGTCGATTACAGTTCGATCTGCAAAAGACTTGAAGCCTGCGATTTCAATTTTCTTTAAATACACGAAAGCTCCGGGCTCCCTTCTGATCTCTACTATGCAAGTTTTTCTAAGGCGTTATTGGCCGCCGCTTGCTCGGCTAATTTTTTTGATTTTCCTTGGCCTTTACCAATCAAACGATCATCGCAATACACTTCTGTCCAAAAAATCCGTTCATGAGCCGGACCTTCTTCTTTGACCAGGCGATAATCAATCTGCACGTCGCCACCTTTTTGCAAGACTTCTTGCAGACGTGTTTTGTAATCCATCTCATGTGAAAAAGCACCCGCAGCAACTTTAGGGAAAATCACTTTTTGAATAAAAGCTTTAACTGTTTCTAAATCTTGATCCAAATATAACGCTCCTAAGAAAGCTTCAAAAAGATCACATAAAAGTGAAGGACGAGTTCTGCCACCAGAGTTTTCTTCCCCTTTACCTAACTTTATTGCTTTGTCAAAATCACATTCTTTAGCAAAAGCAGCTAAACTTTCCTCCCGCACAATAGACGCCCGCATTTTCGTTAGCTTTCCTTCAGGTAAATCGGGATATTGGCGATACAAGTAACGAGAAACCAATAATTCCAAAACGGCATCCCCGAGAAATTCCAGACGTTCGTTGTCGGCTAAATTCAAATTGCGATGCTCATTGACATAAGATGAATGGGTAAATGCTTGTTCTAATAACGATACGTTTTTAAAAACAATCCCAAATTTTTCTTTTAACATAGTTTGTAATTGATTATCCATTATTGACAGTCCTTTTTAGGTTGGATTTTGTTTCAATACTCACCTTCCTATTATACTGATTTTCTAGCGATTAGGAAATGTTATTCACGATATCTCCGTTGATTTACAACGAACTTTTAACTATTTCACCTGCAAAAAATAAAAAACGCGCTATTTTTTAAACAGACGTTTTTCCCATAAAAAAATGACCACGAAAATTCGTGGTCATTTCTTATCAATTATTAACGTTCTTCAGAACTTACACCGATTGTAGCCCATGGATAAGCATCGTATTGACGTTGAATAGAGAAATCTACGACACGATCACTTACAGGACGTAGTGTGTACATATACATTGTTGGAATTGCAAATGCTTGATCAAAAGCATATTCTTGCCATTCTTTATACATTTCTACTTGTTTTGCAGAATCTAATGCATCTTCAGAAGACATTTCTTCTAACAACTTCGTATTTTCTTCAGATTCAAAACGAGTAAAGTTAAATTGTGCAACTGTTCCGTACAAACCACTTGGATTTGGATCAAAACCAGTTGACCAACCAGCTTGGTAAACGTCGATTTCAGGATCGTCAGCACCTAATTTGTCGTAGAAGCTGTTTACCTCCATCAAACGGCCGCCAGATAATTTAACATCTAAACCAATTTTTTTCCATGATTGGATATAGTAATCTGCAATTGATTTTGCTACACCAGAGTTGTCACGGAAAGCAAAGTTGATTGTTAATTTCTTACCGTCTTTGTCTTCACGTAAACCATCGCCATCAGTATCTTTAAAGCCAGCATCGTCTAATAGTTTTTTCGCTTTATCTACATCTTGTGTGTAGCCTTTAAGATCTTTGTCATATAATTCGCCAAATGGAGGCACGATTAATGAGTTAGCAGGCGTTCTTAAACCAGCAAAGAAACGGTCGCCGATAATTTTATTATCTAGGGCATAACCCATTGCTTGACGTAAGTTTTTATCTGCCATTTTAGCATTTTGATCCATTACAACTTTACCTTTATCAGCATCCCATTTACCCATCTTGAAGCCGATGTAGTCATAGGCATTGTCTAATTGACCTAACATTTGGTAACCTTTGTTGTCTTTCCATGAATCATACGTGTTTGTTGGCATTTCATAGAACATGTCATATTTTTTAGACTTCATAGCTTCAGCTGCTGCAGCTGTACCAACTTTTGTCATGACAACTTTATCTAATTTTGGTTTTTCACCATAGTAATGTTCGTTTGGAACAAACTCAACAGATTGTCCGGCAACGATTTTGTTAATTTTATAAGGTCCCATTGTAACAGGATTTTTACGAACTGGATCAGAACCTTCCATATCTTTAATCGCAATGCCTTCAAAAGCATGTTTTGGCATAGCATAACCTAAGATTGGGTCATTACCACCTTGTAAAATTGAAGGTAGGAATTTTTTGAATTTGATTTTGATTTCTTTGTCGTTAACTTTTTCAATCCCACTGATTGAGTCTGCTTTGCCATCATGGTATTCTACCATACCTTCGATTTGTTGTAGGGCATCACTGTAACGTACACCTGCGTAGTCTTTGTGTCCGATTACTTCATACGGGAAGATCATGTCGTCGGCTGTAACGTCTTTGCCGTCACTCCATTTTACGCCGTCTTTAATCGTCATGGTAACTGTTTTACTATCTGGATCCATTTTAACTGTTGAGGCTGGATTGTCTTCTTTGATTTTCAAATCTTTATCAACAGAAATCAATGTTTCTTGTGCTGGTTCACTAAAGTAGTCATCCAATGTGATTTGGCTAAAGGCAGGACTAAAAATACCAGTAAAGTCAGTATCTGATACGACTGCTACTTCTAAAGTGCCGCCGTCAATTGCCTTTTTATCATTTTTTGTTGCCATTTCAAAAGATGTGTTTGCTGCTTTGTCACCTGAACCACTGTCATTATTTTTGCTGTTGTCTGAACCGCCAGAACCGCAGGCAGCTAATGCAAAAATACTGAACAATGATACCATACCCATGATTTTTTTCTTCATTTCCGTTCCTCCCATACATTTACTAAAAACTTTTTTTATACAAACATCTGTAAGAGATGGTTATACCGCAATTAACCTAGACGTTGACGCGCATCTGCTGAACGTTTGAATGCTTGTCCTACGTAGTTGATGGCTAACATTAAAACTAAAATTAGAATTGAAGCTGGTACCCAAACCCATTGTTTGTTTACCAAGACATCAGAATCGGTTGCAAATGAAATCAGTGTCCCCAAACTTGGTGTTTCGTTTGGTAAACCAAAACCTAAGAAAGTCAATGTTGTTTCAATCCCGATATTACCAGCAAAGTTCATCGTCAAGTTGGTAATAATTAATGAACTTAAGTTAGGCATGATTTCTCTAAACATAATTTTAAAATCATTTGTCCCCAATGTTTTTGAAGCGGAAACGTAATCCCGTCGAACTTCAGACAATGTTTTAGCACGAAACAGCCGTGCTTTAGCCGTCCAATAAAACGCACTCATGATGATAACCAAACTTAGTGCTGTATAGCGTGGAATAATGGTTACTAACACAATGATGATTAATTGGATGGGTAAAATCATAACGAAATCGACTATACGCATCACGATCATATCGAAAATGCCACCAAAGTAACCCGACATAATTCCGATACCCACACCGATAATCGATGTCGCAATCGTAATTGCAAAACCAATAAAAATTGAGTTACGTGCGCCGATTACAAGCAAGCCTAAAACATCACGACCACCATCATCAGAACCTAAAAGTAATTTATGACCTTCCATGGAAATTGATCCTGGTTCCAAATAGCGGTCAATTGGGTTAACGGTATTGACCAAACTCTGGTCAAAGAACAACGCCCCCACAAAAGCAAAAAGTAATAATAAAACTAAGACTATCAGTGAAAAAAGTGCCAAACGATCTTTAACAAATTCGCGGGCAATCATTCGAATTCCCATTGGTGGAACCGATACTTTTTCAACTGGAGCCGTTTTTTCTGTTGTATTTTTTTCAGACATTCTACTATCCCCCTACTACTGAATGCGGATCCGCGGATCAACGATACTCATCACGATATCAGACACCAATGTCCCGATCAAAGTAGCAATCCCGAAAATCAACGTCAAAGCAGTGATGATAGCATAATCCCGTTGTTGGATACTTGAAATGAACAAGTTCCCAATCCCAGGATAGTTAAAGATACGCTCGATAACCACTGAACCAGAAATCAATGCGACAATTTCATACCCCAATTGTGAAGCGATTGGTAATGATGCGTTTCGGAAAATATGGCGGGTAAACACGCGGTTGGTTGGTACCCCTTTAGAACGGGCAGTCCGCACATAATCCATTTGTTTTGCATCGACAACTTCACTACGTAAGTATTGGATGGTTACAGCTGTTCCCAGTAACGCTTGAACAATTGCCGGCAACGCGACGTGGTACAACTCATCTAAGAAGTACTTAAAGGACCCAGCACTGGAGTTAATCGAGACACTCCCCGTGGTAGGGAACCAATCTAGACGGTAACCAAAAATTAACAACATAATCAAAGCTAATACGAATACTGGAATCGCAAAGCTGATGAAGTTATATGCAACAACAAATTTATCAAACCAAGAGTTTTGATATCTGCCGGCAAATAACCCCATTGGAATAGCAATCAAATAAGTCAAAATAACTGTAACAATCGCCAAACGAACCGTATTGCCGATCCGTTGTCCGATAACTGTCGTAACGGCATATTTGTAGTTATAACTAATACCAAAGTCACCTTTTAAGGCGTTACCAACCCAACGAACATATTGTTGCGGCCATGGATCATTTAAACCAGCTTGTTCTCTTAGTTCTGCAATCCGTGACGGTGAAGTCGTAGGACTGATCAACCCGGTAAATGGATCCCCAGGCATCATTTTGGCTAACATAAAGATTAAAATACTCAAAATAATAACTTGAGGGATCATTAAAAGTACACGTCGTAAAATTGTTTTCCACATTTTATTTAGCCCCCTCGTTTAATAATGCGACAGAATGGGTATCTGTAATCTTGCGTAAATCATAAACGCGCCCCGCATTGTCGTAATAATCTTTTTGATGCTTGATGTATTCTTCTTCCACATGACGGCGATTTTCTTTATGCGCCTCACGATTTGGTACATCAATTCGAGGAATGGCAGATAATAAGCGTTTTGTATAAATGTGACGTGGATCATTGTAGATATCTTCCCGACTGCCAATTTCAACAAATCGGCCTTTATACATAATAGCGATATTGTCACACATGTGTTTGACTACACCCAAGTCATGGGAAATAAATAAATAACTCAAATCATATTGCTGCTGGATGCGTTTCATGAAATTCAACACTTGTGCTTGAACGGATAAGTCCAAAGCAGATACAGGTTCATCGGCTACAATTAGTTTTGGATTTGTTGCAACTGCACGGGCAACACCTAAACGCTGTCTTTGACCACCAGAGAACTCATGGGGATATTTGTATAAGGCATCTTCTGGCATCCCGACGATATCCAATAATTCTTTTACACGATTTTTTTCTTCTTGATCGCTTAAACGTTCAAAGTTGCGTAACGGTTCTGCAATAATATCTAATACGCGTTTTTTCGGGTTCAAAGAGGACATAGAATCTTGGAAGATCATTTGAACGTCTTTGTTGTAATTCATTTTTTTCCGGACATTGCGTTTTGTGACATCCTGTCCGTTATAAATAATTTCTCCGCCGGTAACTTTTTCTAATCCTAAAATCGCTTTACCGGTTGTAGATTTGCCTGAACCTGATTCCCCTACAAGACCGTATGTTTTACCTTTTTCGATGACAAAATCAACACCATCAACGGCATAGACATGGTCTGTCACGCGGTTAAAGAAACCGCTGCGAATTGGATAGTGGATTTTCAGATCTTTAATCGTAATTAATTCTGACATTTACACTTCTCCTTCGTCTTTAAAATGGAAGTGCTTGTAGCAAGTACAACGCACCAAGTGATCTTTTCCAACTTCGTGTAAGGTTGGATTTTCCTCGTGATCACTTTCTGGAATCCAAGGAATCCGTGGTGCAAAACGGCAACCTGTCCGTGGCATTTTCACCAAGGTCGGTACAATCCCTTCAATTACATGAAGTTCATTATCGTGATTGTCTTCTTGCGGAATTGAGTTTAAAAGTGAACGGGTATACGGATGTTGTGGGTTGTTAAACAACTCTTCTACTGGTGCCACTTCAACAAATTGACCAGCATACATTACCGCTACTCGGTCAGCCATTTCAGCTACGACACCCAGGTCATGGGTAATCAAAATAATGCCAGATTCCGTTTCTTCTTGTAAATCTTTTAACAAATCTAAAATTTGCGCTTGGATGGTTACGTCCAATGCAGTAGTTGGTTCATCGGCAATCAAAATCGGTGGCTTTGCTGCAATCGCAATCGCGATAATAACCCGCTGACGCATCCCACCAGATAATTCATGGGGATACTGGCGCCCTACTCGTTTGGGATTTGGAATTCCAACTTGATCTAGTAATTCCATCGCCCGTGCTTGCCGTTGCTCTGCGGTCATATTGGTGTGATAAACCAAACCTTCTTTAATCTGGTCTTCAATTCGCATCAAAGGATTTAAGGCTGACAATGGATCTTGGAAGATCATCCCAATATCATTTCCGCGAATTTTGTTATATAAAGTTTCATTTAAATTGGCTAAGTCCAAATCTTTATAAAGCATCTCACCAGTGATACGGGTGTTTTTTGGATCATGCAATCCCATAATGGTCGTTGCAAGTGTACTCTTTCCACAACCTGACTCACCAACAATCGCTAAAATTTCGTTACGTTCTAAAGTAAATGACACACCGTCAACAGCATCGTAGTATTCATCTTTAATACGAAAGCCCGTGTGCAGATCTTGAACTTCTAATAATTGATTATCTTGTGACAATCCAATACCCCTCTTTCGCTAATGCGGAGATTTTTTGCCGGAAAATGTAAAAAAGCATGGGAGAGATGCTGTCTTCTCCCAGTCTCCAATTACTCCCGCTAATATTTCTTAATAATTATATAGAAAGGTGTATCATAATGCAAGTTAAAGAGCTGTGAAAGCAGAATTTTCAGAAAACTCCCAAAATTAATTTTGATTTCTCGTAAATTTGAAGAAAAACTTGCTATTAAGCTAATCTTTTATAAAAATTAAAGCGTAAATTTCAGCTACAATTCATGCAATTTCACAAAGATTCCCTCAACAAATAACTTTAAAGATTAATTTCCTCGCTAAAAAAGCACTTTCACGTAAACTTACCAGTGAAATTCCATACAAAAATATTTATTTTTATGTATTTTTATCCTACCATAAAAAAGCATTTAAACAACAAATAATGCGCAAAAATGCCAAAATGATTTTGTTTTTTTTTAAAAGAAAAAAGAGTAAAGAAAATTTTAGGTAAACTTTCTTTACTCTTTTAGTGACAAAAGATTCAGTTTTAACTGGTTTCTTATGACAAGTGGCTGGCAATATAATCTACTGCACTACCTACTGTTTCGATTTGTTCGGCATCTTCATCAGAAATTTCGGTACCAAATTCATCTTCTAATTCCAAGACAAATTCCATCACGCTAATGGAATCTGCATTCAGGTCGTCTTTGATGCTCATAGTATCAGTAACTTGATCGGCATCCACGTTAAAGTGGTTTGCAATCACGGCTGCTACTTTTTTAAATACTTCTTCACGCGTCAAATGTATTCACCTCCACGTTTATGACAATATCAAAAGATAGCTACCAAACATTTTAAGGGTTTCTAAATACTTTGTCTAGCCTTTTTTAAGTAATTGTCGTTTTAAAAGCTTTTTAATTCGCCTTTTCATCTTCCCGCGCCTCAAATTGTGCGACTAATTGCGGGACCATATCTGCTTGCAACATGGTATGAATTTGACGAATTGTATAGCTGACCGCCTCTGGTCCTGTAGCACCATGGGTTTTAATTACTGGTGCTTTTAAGCCAAATAAAACAGCACCACCATATTTGGCGTAATCCATTTCATTTTTCAAATTACGCAAACCATCTTTTAACAGCAATGCGCCCATTTTCCCTTTGAAGCCTTCTGCTAAAATAGATTCTTTTAAAAGAGCCATCATGTTTAGCGCTGTTCCTTCAATTGTTTTTAAAACGGCATTGCCGGTAAAGCCATCGGTCACGACAACATCTGCTGCGCCGTTTAAAAGTTCTCTTGCTTCCACATTACCAATGAAGTTAATGCTTTTTTCTGATTTTAAGAGTTCAAAAGCTTTTTTCGTTAATTCGCTGCCTTTGGTTTCTTCGGTCCCATTATTTAACAAACCAACGCGAGGATTTGTGATCCCTCTGACATGTTGGGCATAAAAAGAGCCTAAAATGCCATATTGCAATAAATGTTCTGGTTTATTGTCGGCATTTGCTCCAAGGTCTAACATATCAAAACCGCCCTCTTTACCAATTACTGGTAACGTAGACATTAGACCAGGACGTTCGATTCCTTTAATCCGCCCAACGATAAACAAGCCGGCTGCCAATAATGCCCCTGTATTCCCCGCAGAAAAAATAGCATCTGCTGTGCCATTTTTCACTGCTTGTGCTGCTAAGACCATCGAAGCTTGTTTTTTACGACGAATTGCTTTAACCGGTTCGTCATCACTATTAATTTTTTCATCCGTGTGAATAATTTTAACGTTTGTTTCATCGGTTACGAATTTTTTAATTTCTGCTTCTTTACCATATAATTGAAATTCAATATCAGGAAAATCTTTTTTTGCCAACATGACACCTTCGACAATTGCTTTGGGTGCATTATCGCCGCCCATCGCATCGACTGCGATTTTCATCATTTCGTTATTACCTCCTGTAAACCATTAACTACAGCCTATAAGCTGGTTATAAGCTTTTCATATGCTACAAAGTATAGCATAATCAATCAAAGAATTGCGCACTGGTCTGATTTTTTATTGCTGCAGCCAATCCGTGATATTCCGGTAATACTTGCCAGTTTTTCATTCGCCAAACATTTTTTGCTTCACTTTGGGCTACTTCCAAAATATTGGCATCTGCGACTAAATCACCGGCTATAAATTGCGGAATCCCTGATTGCCGGAAACCAAATACTTCTCCTGGGCCGCGTAGTTTCAAGTCTTCTTCACTTAAAATGAAGCCATTATTTGTTTCTGTCATAATTTTCATCCGTGCAGCTCCCGTTTCATTTTTAGGATCTGCAACTAAAATACAATAAGAAGCCTCTGCGCCTCGCCCCACTCGGCCCCGCAATTGGTGGAGTTGTGCTAAACCAAAACGTTCGGCATCAATAATCAGCATCACAGTTGCATTGGGCACATTAACACCAACTTCAATGACAGTCGTGGATACTAGCACTTGCATTTTATTGTCCTTGAAGTCAGTCATAATCGCTTCTTTTTCTTGGTTTTTCATTTTGCCGTGAAGCATCCCCACTGCATAATCATCCCCGTAAAAAGCTTGTAGATGTTCATAAATCTCCGTCGCGTTTTTAACATCCAATGTTTCTGACTCCTCAATTAATGGGCAAATAACATACATTTGATGTCCTTTTTTTAACTCGCGATAAGACCAATCCAAAATAGCATCTAACTGACTCGGTCGCACCCAGCGTGTTTCAATCGGAATCCGACCAGCTGGCAGTTCATCGATAACAGAAACATCCATTTCCCCGTAAGCCGTAATCGCTAAGGTTCGCGGAATTGGCGTAGCTGTCATAAATAAGACATCTGGGCGCAAGCCTTTTTCCCGTAATACACGACGTTGGTTTACCCCGAAACGGTGTTGTTCATCGGTAATCACTAAGCCTAAATTTGAAAACGTCACATCTTCTTGGATTAGCGCATGGGTCCCAACAATGACGTCAATTTCACCATTTTCCAATTGCGCTAAAATAAGCCGGCGTTCTTTGGCCTTGGTGGATCCTGTCAAAAGAGCCGTAGAAACTTCCAACGGATCAAACAATTGGTTTAGACTTTCCATGTGCTGCTGAGCCAAGATTTCTGTTGGTACCATCAATGCTCCTTGAAAGCCAGCTGTCATTGTAGCATATAGAGCAATCGCCGCCACGACCGTTTTCCCGCTACCGACATCCCCTTGCAATAAGCGTTGCATATGTTGGGGACTCTTTAAGTCGGCACAAATCTCATTGGTTACTTTTTTTTGCGCACCTGTCAATTCAAAGGGCAGGCTATCAATAAAAGTTTTCAACCGCTTGACATCATATTGAATCGCCAAACCATTGATTGCAGCTTTTTCTGCTTGCTTTAGGGCCTGCAACTTCATTTGGAACAAGAAAAATTCTTCAAAAACAACGCGCCGCTTAGCTTGATGACTTTCTTCTTTATCCCGTGGAAAATGCATGGCATACATCGCTTTGTCACGATCGATTAAGCGATATTTTTCTTTTAAGGATACAGGCAGATTCTCGTCAATTTGATTTTGATAAAGTTCAAAAGCTTGGCGAATTAAATCGATTAACGTTTTTTGTTTCAAACTTTTATTGACGTGATAAATTGGGGCGAAATCATCATCTGTGCCAGAGCCCAAAATTTTCATACCCGTCATTGCTTTTCGCTTGGCATCCCACTTGCCATAAACTGCCAATTCTTCGCCTAAAACAACTTTGTCTTTTAAATAGGGCTGATTAAAAAAAGAGACATTAAAAACCACATGATCTTGCATCATGCGAAATTTCAACATTGATTTTTTGTACCCAAAGCGGTTCACCACAGCCGGCGCCACTACGACACCTTTTAAGGTAACTTTTTCTTGATCAGAAAGCTCGGTTAAGTCACGTTCTTTAATATCGTCATAGCGAAAAGGGTAGTAGCTTAGTAAATCTTCTACCGTCACAATCCCAAGGCTAGCTAAATCCTGCGCTCTTTTTGGTCCCACACCTTTTAAATAAGCAACTTCTGTTTTTAGTCCTGCAGTCATCTGTTCACCTCAATTTTCGTAAAAAATAAAAAAAGTCAAAATAACTTGGGCAACTTTTTAGCAATAAACCAAAATAAAGACTTAAAAAAATGTGTTGGCTTTCACTCGTAAGATCTGCTGCGTTATCTGTCTGGAAATTTTATTCTTTCCTTATAGAAAACAAAAAGTGAAACCAGGCTCATCTTTTGGAAGTAGCTGGTTTCACCTGCAATTTGTCAATTTTATTTTCTATTCTGCTGCAAACAGGTATGGATATACCGGTTGATTGCCTTCGTGAATTTCGACTTCTAAATCACCATGTTTTGCAAGTAATGCTTCGGACAGTTTTTTTGCATCCTTTTCTTTGGCTTCATCACCAAAAATAATGGTAATAATTTCAGTCTCTGGTGTGATCATTTTTTCCAAAGTCGTCAAAGCTGTCTGCATTTGATCTGGATTTGAAATAACAATTGCACCGTCGACCATTCCTAAAAAGTCGCCTTCATGAATTTCAATCCCATCGATGTTGGTATCGCGAATTGCATGCGTCACTGAGCCTGAGATAACATCTTTTAAGGAATCTGTCATCGCTTGTTTGTTAGTCTCAAGGTCTGCTTGTTCGTTAAAGCTCAACATCGCAGTCATACCTTGTGGAATAGTTTTAGAAGCAATTACTGCTACTGGAATTTCTGCAACTTCTGCTGCTTGATCAGCAGCCATGAAGATGTTTTTATTGTTTGGCAACACAATTACTTTATCGGCATTGACTTTTTTTATTGCATCTAAAATATCTTGTGTGCTTGGGTTCATCGTTTGACCGCCTGAAATCACATAATTTGCTCCTAAGCTCCGGAATAATTCTGCTACTCCTTCACCTGCTGCAATAGCGATTACAGCATAAGGAACCCGTGGTAAGTTAGCTGGTTCAGTGGCAAATTCTTCAACTTGATGGTCATGTTCTAAAATGGTTTCGTGTTGCAAGCGCATATTGTCTACTTTAACTTTAACTAATGCCCCAAATTTTTGACCATAATTCATGACTTCACCAGGATGTTCTGTATGCACATGGACTTTGATGATTTCATCGTCATTGACAACTAATAATGAATCGCCTAAACCATCTAGGTAATTACGGAAAGTTTCATAGTCAAACTCACTGTCAACAGTTGGTCCTTCACCGATATTTACCATAATTTCAGTACAATAACCAAATTTAATATCTGCTGTAGCTAATTGCCCTTGCACGCTACGGTGATGTTCGGCATTGACCATTTCATCCATGGCAGCAGGGGTTGGTTCAAATGTTTCATCCGCTTGATATTCTCCAGTTAATGCAGATAAAAAGCCTTCATAAACATAAAGTAAACCTTGACCACCACTATCCACTACGCCAACTTCTTTTAAGACTGGCAATAAATCTGGTGTTTTGGCTAAGGCGCGTTTTCCGCCTTTTACAACTGCTTTTAAAACTTCTACACAGTCATCTGTTTCAGCTGCTTTTTTCTCGCCGTATTCTGCCGCAACGCGAGCCACAGTTAAAATGGTTCCTTCAACTGGCTTCATTACTGCTTTATACGCCGTTTCCACACCATGGGTAAATGCTTTGGCTAAATCTGTGGCATTTAATGTGGCCACATCTGGAATTTGTTTTGAAAAACCGCGGAACAATTGCGATAAGATAACACCGGAATTTCCTCGGGCTCCCATTAACAATCCTTTAGCTAAAACATTGGCTAATTCCCCAACATTTTCTGATGCAGAATCTAAAACAGCTTTAGCGCCACTGGTCATGGACATATTCATGTTGGTTCCGGTATCGCCATCTGGCACCGGGAAAACATTCAACGAGTTGACATATTCTGCATTGACTTGCAGACGACTAGCACCAGCCTGGACCATTTCCTGGAATTGACTTGCGCTTATTTCCGTTACTTTCACTGATAATCCTCCTTAGAATCGATCCCTCAAAAGCTGATCTCCTGCCTAATCTGGCAGTACACGTACACCTTGAACGAAAACATTAACGGAATTAGCCGTTACACCTAACATACTTTCCAAATTGTACTTCACTTTTTCTTGTACATTACGAGAAACTTCCGAGATTTTCGTTCCGTAGCTGACGATGGTGTAAACATCCACCGCAACGCCGTTTTCTTCTTGTCGCACGATAACGCCACGGGAATAATTTTCTTTACGTAAAATTTCATTGATATTATCTTTGATTTGACTCTTGCTGGCCATGCCGACAATGCCAAATACGTCAGTAGCAGCGCCACCGACCACTGTGGCAATCACTTCGTTTGTAATTTCGATTGTGCCAGATGCAGTATTAATTTTTACAGCCATAAAAATAAGCCCCCTTAATTTAAGCTTTACAAAATTTGTTCCCTTGAATTTCTTCAATTGAATATAACAAAAGAGGGGCACAAATTCCCCCATTTTCTTCTATAGTATTTTATCATAGCTACCCTTTAAATAAAAGAAAGAGCTAACGGCAGTAAAAACTTTGATAAAGCCTGCAACGTTGTTTAATTTACATGGTTTAAAGATAAAAGTCAATATTTGCCGGCAAATTTAGCTTGCATAATTGTATCGTTTGTGGTAAATTCAGTTAGTATGAGCCCTAATATGCGCTCCATAGCAAGTCAAAGGAGGAACTAGTCACATGGCAAAAGTTTGCTATTTTACAGGTCGTAAAACATCAAGTGCAAATAACCGCTCCCATGCGATGAACGCTACAAAACGTACAGTTAAACCTAACTTACAAAAAGTTCGCGTTTTAATCGATGGTAAACCTAAAAAAGTTTGGGTATCAGCTCGTGCTTTGAAATCAGGAAAAGTTGAGCGCGTTTAATTGACACTAGACTACAATACACCGTCTGAGGAAACTCAGACGGTTTTTTTGTATCTTTTTGCGTAAAATCCTAATTTTTTTACAAAAAGTGACCAATAGAAAAAGAACGTTATTATAAAAATAAATTTGAAACCCACTAACAAAAACATCACAACCTACAAAAACGCAAAAAAAGACTGACACAAAGCCAGTCTTTTTTATAGATATGTGCCAATATTAACCGTGTAATATTGAGACGAAATATGTTTTTTTAATACCCTAAAAATACTGCATTTTTTGTAAAGTGTCAAGACGCTTCACCCCCCAAAATGAGAATATACCAATTCGCATATTCGCTTTTTTCTTGCTGATTTATTTGACTATTTCACTTTTTCTGCCCCTATTCCTTCTTCAAATTTTAAAAGAGTTTTTTCTTTTTTTACCAAAGCTTTCAGCGACACAGAGTTGTGATAAAATATAGACGAGTTTTAATTTTAATCTAGAGAAATTTGGTGACCTAATGCAGCAAGTGAAGTCTTTTCTAAAAGAAAATCGCCTTTTAATGTTGGCGAGTTTTGGCCTGCCTTTTTTTATTTTGGCCTTTATTTATTTAACCATCGGGATTTATCCCGGTAGCAGCCGGAGTATTTTAGCCAGTGATGCTTTTTCTCAGTTTTCTAACTTTCATGCGAGCTTCCGCAACGCAATGCTCGGCAAACAGAGCTTTTTGTATTCGTGGCATACTTCTTTGGGGCTAAATTATCTTTCGTTAATCTCCTATTATTTAGGTGGAATTTTTACACCCTTAGTGCTATTTTTTCCAAATCAGTTGATGCCAGACGCCCTCTACTTTCTAACTTTATTAAAAGTCGGCAGTGCCGGTTTGGCCTTTTGGTTTTATGCCAAACATACTTTTAAGCTTGATAAATGGGCTCATGTCGCCTTAGCGACAACATATGCCTTAATGTCTTTTATCGTTGCCCATTCTGAAATTATCATGTGGATTGACGCCTTAGTATACCTGCCTTTAATTATTTGGGGTATCGATCGACTCATATTATTGAAGAAACCGCGTCTTTTATTTTTTAGTTATCTGCTCTTATTTATTTCCAGCTTTTACATGGGTTTTATGATCGGTATTTTTTCTGTTCTTTATTTTCTTGTACGCCTTATTGGCAATTTCAAAAAGAACAAAAATGCAATTCTACCTTATGGCATAACTTCTTTATTAGCTGGCGGAGCTGCCATGATTATTATTCTACCGGCTGTTTTGGATTTGCGGACCAACGGTGAGGAACTTACCCAGATTACCCAATTAAAAACTGAAGCCACTAGTTTTTTAGATATTATCATGAAAAATATGATTGGGGTCTACGATACTACCAAATACGGGAGTATTCCTTTTATTTACATTGGTTTATTGCCTTTAGCCTTTTGTTTGTTTTATTTTGTTACCAAAGCGGTTGGCCGCAAGGAAAAAATTCTTTTTGCTGCTTTATTTGCCATTTTAATTGCCAGTTTTTATCTAGTCCCATTGAACTTATTCTGGCAAGGAATGCATGCACCGAATATGTTTTTATTCCGTTATGCCTACTTATTTTCTTTTTTAGTGATTATGTTAGCCGGTTATGGCTGGGAACAATTCAAGGTCCAACACTGGCCCAAACTAGTAGCAATCATGATTGGTTTGATGCTTGTATTCTGTTTAGCCATGGGGCTTAGAGGCGATCATGAATACACTTATGTAAAATTTGGTTCTTTTGTCTTAACGATTTGCTTTTTACTTTTATATATTTTAGTTTTTACTTTTACTGCTAAAAATAGTTTCACGAAAAAGACCGCGCGCATTTTACTGTTGGCAGTTGTTTGCAGCGAAGCGGCGATTAATACCAACGGCATGGTACACGGCATTTTAAACGATTGGAATTACGCTTCCCGCAGTCTTTATACTGAACCTTATCCAGCGATTAAAAATCTTGTAGATCAAACCAAAGCCGCAAACAAGACATTTTATCGCTTAGAAAATCTTGATCCTGTTTCTAGTAACGACAGCTTTAATTATGGTTACAGTGGGATCAGCATGTTTTCTTCCATTCGGAATCGTCATTCCTCCAGCTACTTGGATCAATTGGGTTTTCGTTCGCGTGGTACCAACCTAAATATCCGCTATACGAATAATACCTTATTAATGGATGGCTTGACGGGGATCAAATACAACTTAACGAAAACACCGTTAAATAAGTTTGGTTTTAAAGAAAAGGCCAAAAATGCTGACTATCAATTATATGAAAACGATTATGCCTTACCTTTAGCCTTTTTAACGGATAACACTGCCGCAAAAATCGTCCAACCGCCCAATGATAATTTGACAAGTCAAACAAACTTAGTGAATAAATTAAGCGGCGAAAATCTCCGTTATTTTGACTTTCTCCCCTTATCTTTAGTCAAAACCGATAACGCGACTGTAACAGATAATGGAAACTTTTTACGCCTAACAGAGCAAAAAGCCAATTTAGCAAAAGATATTACTTGGAGCGTGACCATACCAGCCCACCAGCAAGCTTACCTAAGTCTTTATCCAGAAGACTTCGCTGAATTAGAAAGCTCGACTGTCACGATTTTAATCAACGGGCAAAAGCGCAAAACGCAAATTAATATTAGCGGTCAATATTATGATCTTGGCTATTACGACAAAGAGACCACGATCACCTTTACTGCTAGTTTTTATGGGACTAAATCCATCGGGTTACAAAACCCACAAGTTGTCACATTAGATACGACTGCTTATACAACGGCCATGAAACAATTGCAAGCTAATGGCGTGCCACTAAAAACCGGAAATCGCAGTGCCACCGGTAACTTTACAGCTACCTCTGACCAATTACTCGTGACGACGATTCCCTTTGATAAAGGCTGGCAAGTCAAAATCGATGGCAAGAAAGTCCCAGTTACTGCCTTTCAAGATGCTTTTGTCAGCGTCAAAGTAAAACAAGGAAGTCACACCATTACATTAAGCTACTTACCACCAGGTTTTATCCTTGGTGTTGTTCTGTTTATCACTTGTCTTATCCTCTTTTACTTCTTTGACCGCTTTTATCAAAGAAAAGCGGAACAAACTCGCTCAGTCCACGAGCATTAAGATTTAATTCTACTAAATTGTTCTTCAAATTTTGTGGAATTTTAGCTACGTGGCCATTATAAAAAGCGTTGTTGCGCTGTCTGTATTCAGACAGCGCAACAACGCTTTTTTAGTCATATTTCACTTCAACCAAATACAAACCTTCTGGATGAGCTGTTGGTCCTGCTAAATTACGATCTTTAGCTTTAATGATGGCGGGAATAGCATCTGCTTTTATGTGGCCATTGCCAATCTTTAATAACGTCCCCACCATGATCCGAATCATTTTGTATAAGAAGCCATCCCCAGTAAAAGTGAACGTCAATTCATCGCCACTATCATTGACGGCCATTTTTGCAACCCGGATGGTGCGAACTTTATCTTCCACTGAACTACCAGAAGCACAAAAAGAAGTAAAATCATGGGTGCCCAAAAATGCCGGTAGCGCTGCTTCAATTTTTGCCAAATCAAGTGGATAAGGATAGTAGCTGGCATAAAAGCGACGAAATGGACTGCGGGGTTTACCGATATCCACTTTAAATTGATATGTTTTCTCCTTAACTAAATAACGAACATGAAAATCGTCTGGAACAATTTCAACACTTTTACAAGCGATATCCGCTGGTGACTGCGTATCTAGTGCAAAGCGCATTTTTTCTAAAGGCCGCTCTTTGGGAAAGTCAAAATGAATGACTTGTCCTAAGGCGTGTACTCCAGCATCTGTGCGACCGGAGCCTTGAACTTCGACAAAATTGCCGTTATTTATTTTCGTTAACGTTTTTTCTAATTCTGCTTGGACAGTCCGCCCTGACACTTGCCGTTGAAAGCCGTGAAAGTTTGTACCGTCATAAGCAATGATAGCTTTATAGCGCAAATTTATTTCCTCAATTCCGAATCAAAATCAACAAGACTGTAACTGCTGCAAAGACGACTACCACCATGGTATCGCGCAAATGCCAATCTAATTTCCGATATTTTGTCCGACCTTCGCCCCCAGAGTAGCCTCGTGCTTCCATGGCAGTTGCTAGATCTTCCGCACGGTTAAAACTAGAAACAAACAATGGGATTAAAAGCGGGATAATAGCTTTCATCTTTTGAACTAAGTTGCCTTCGCCAAAATCAACACCACGAGCCCGCTGTGCATTCATAATTTTCTCCGTCTCGTCCATTAACGTTGGTACAAAACGCAACGCAATTGAAAGCATTAAACTAACTTCATGAACAGGAAAATGCACAACATTTAAAGGGCGCAAAATATATTCAATGGCATCGGATAACTCCAACGGCGCTGTCGTTAACGTCAATAAGGTCGACATAAAAATGATCAAAATAAAACGGCAGAAAATGAAAGCACCATTTAGCAATCCGTAATCGGTCACCGTAAAGACCCACCAATGCCACAAGACATTCCCACCCGTGGTAAATAGGACTTGCAACAAGACAGTAAATAAAATCAACCAAATTAAAGGTTTCACACCGCGAATAAAAAAGGAAAGCTTAACTTTGGAAAGCGCAACACAGCCTAAGGTAAACAGTGCCAAAAAGGCATAGCTCTGCCAATTATTAGCAAAGAAAATAACTGCGATAAAGTAAAAACTAGCAATTAGTTTCGCCCGCGGATCTAAACGATGAATCAAAGAATCTCCTGGGATATAGCGACCAAAAATCAGTTTATTCATCATTTTTTGCCACCTCCTGCCAATAGCATATCTGCTAACTCTTCAGCAGTAATTGGCAAACGATCAAAATGCATCCCTTTTTCTTGTAAACGCAAAGCAAAATCTGTCGCCATCGGCACGCCAATTTGTTTTTCTTGTACCCATTTAACATCTTGAAAAACATCTACAGGCCGACCTGATTTTACTAAGGCACCTTTTTCCAATACATATACGTAATCAGCAAAATTTGCGACATCATCCATCAAGTGGGTAACTAGAACAATTGCAATATTTTTTTCTTGGTGTAGTCGCAAAAACATCTCCATCATATCTTTACGCCCTTTGGGATCAAGCCCTGCAGTTGGTTCATCTAAGACTAAGACTTCTGGTTCCATCGCTAAGACCCCTGCAATCGCCACCCGCCGCATTTGACCACCGGATAGGTCAAATGGTGAGCGCTCCATGTAAGAGGCGTCTAAGCCAACTAAATCGAGGTATTCTTCAGCCAAAGCTTTCGCGGCTTCTTCTGAGACACCAAAATTTTTCGGCCCAAAAGCAATATCTTTGGCGACTGTTTCTTCAAAGAGTTGTGCTTCGGGAAATTGAAAAACTATACCTACTTTTTTGCGAATTGGTTTTAAATTTTTATTATCTGTCGTAGCGATAATTTTACGGTCTCCAATTGTAACTGCGCCGCTAGTGGGCTTTAATAAGGCATTTAAATGCTGCAATAAAGTTGATTTACCGCTCCCGGTATGACCAACAATGGCAGTATACGATCCTGTGGCAATTTCTAAATCAATATCATACAAAGCACGTTGTTCAAATGGTGTCCCCGGTTGATAGGTAAAGCCTACTTGTTCAAAACGGATGTCCATAACCACTCCACCATCCCTTCTTCAGTCAAGTATTCAGCAGGTACAGCAACGCCCCGCTCTTTTAAGGCCGCTTTTAATTTTTCAGGGAAAGGTAAATCTAAACCTAGTTCAATTAATTTTTCGCCAGCAGAAAAAATTTCAGCCGGACTTCCTTCTTTTGCCAATTTTCCTGCTTGCATTACTAAAATTCGGTTTGCGTTGGCCGCTTCGTCAATATCATGGGTAATGGATAAAACCGTCAAATTATTTTGATCTTTAATTTTTTTGATGGTCGCAATAACTTCTTCTCTACCTTCTGGATCTAGCATGCTGGTCGCTTCATCTAAAATGATAATATCTGGACGCAGTGCTACCACACCAGCAATGGCTACCCGTTGCTTTTGGCCTCCGGATAAACGTGCGGGTTCTCTTTGTTTGAAGTCGCTCATACGGACCTGCTCTAGCGCATCTGTCACCCGTAATAACATCTCTTCACGAGGAATTCCTTGATTTTCCAGCCCAAAGGCGACATCGTCTTCAACCGTTGAGCCAACAAATTGATTATCAGGGTTTTGAAAAACCATTCCTACCATACGGCGAATGTCCCAAACGTTCTCTTCATTTAATAAATTCTTACCGACTGTAACGCTTCCTTGTTGTGGCAACAGCAAGCCGTTAATTGTTTTAGCCAAAGTAGATTTACCAGAACCGTTATGGCCCACGATTGCAACCCACTCGCCTTTTTTGATACTAAAGCTAACACCATCTAGTGCATTTCTTTCAGCTTCTGGATCGTAGCTGAATTTAATATCTACAAGTTCAATAATATCTTCCATGCCGACTCCTGTCCTTTAATCCTTAGTCTTGTTCACAAAATGAACATTTACTGGTAAAAAAGCTGATTTGAAAGCTTTTCCTACTAAATTTAGCAGAAAATAAGGGCAAATACAAATTGTTATCACTGAATGTCTCCTAAACAATCTTTCATTTTTTTAACTGTTAAAAAATAATTTAGGAGGCATTCTGTTTTAAAACTGTCTTGACAGTAAATTTTGGGTAAAAAAAAAAGCACTTTATGATGAGTGCCTGCCCCTTAGTAAAACTAAGGGGCGGCGCTGAGCTAGACTCGGAATTTACTTCCAACATCATAACACTCTAAAGGACATCGATAAAGTGATGAAAAGTGTGATATTAAACAAGTTCTAGGATAACCATTGGTGCTGCATCGCCGCGTCTTGGTTCTGTCTTCAAGATGCGAGTGTAGCCACCTTGGCGTTCTGCGTAACGAGGAGCGATATCGTTAAATAGCTTTTGTAAAGCTGATTCAATAACGATTTCTTCGTTTTCTTCCCGTACACTTGCTACTTCGTTACGTACGAAAGCAGCAGCTTGACGACGGGCATGCAAATCGCCGCGTTTACCTAAAGTGATCATTTTTTCAGCAGTTGAACGAACTTCTTTAGCACGAGCTTCAGTCGTTACGATACGTTCGTTGATCAATAAATCAGTTGTTAAATCACGCAACATCGCTTTACGTTGGCTAGATGTGCGTCCTAATTTGCGGTAACTCACGTGGAATTCCCTCCTTTTTGATTCTGCGACTATTAGTCGTCTTTACGTAATCCTAAACCAAGATCGTGTAATTTAGCTTTCACTTCTTCAAGTGATTTACGGCCTAAATTACGTACTTTGATCATTTCTGGTTCAGATTTGTTGGTTAATTCTTGTACTGTATTGATGCCAGCACGTTTCAGACAGTTATATGAACGAACAGACAAGTCTAATTCTTCGATTGTCATTTCTAACATTTTTTCTTTTTGTGTTTCTTCTTTTTCAATCATGATTTCAGCATTTTTAGCTTCATCAGTTAGATTCACAAAAATATCCAAATGTTCAGTCATGATTTTCGCAGCTAAACTCATCGCTTCCATCGGCATGATAGAACCGTCAGTCCAAATTTCCATCGTCAATTTATCAAAATCGTCACGACGGCCAACCCGTGTGTTTTCTACTTGGTAGTTAACACGATTCACTGGTGTGTAAATTGAATCAACTGGAATAACACCGATTGGCATATCTTCCCGTTTGTTTTCATCAGCTTGCACATAACCACGACCAGGTCGAACAGTCAAGCGGGCATGAAAAGTTGCCCCTTCAGAAACGCTACAAATATACATATCTTTGTTTAAAATTTCTACATCACTGTCAACGATAATGTCACCAGCAGTAACAGTCGCTGGACCGGTAATGTCGATTTCAAGGGTTTTTTCTTCTTGCGTGTACATCTTAAGAGCAAGACCTTTGATATTCAAAATGATTTGTGCGACATCTTCGCGCACACCTTTGACGGTGGAGAATTCGTGTAAGACGCCATCAATTTGAATACTTGTGATCGCTGCCCCAGGCAATGAAGATAATAAAATACGACGTAGGGAATTGCCTAAAGTAGTCCCATAACCTCTTTCTAGAGGCTCAACGATGAACTTGCCATAATCTTTTTCTTCATCAATTTTTGCAACTCTTGGTTTTTCGAATTCAATCATTCTTATCTTTTACCCCTTTCAAAACGAAAAGTGTCTTGTTCAATGACGTAAAAATGTAGAAACTCAAATTGAGCAGCACTCATTAAACACGACGGCGTTTTGGAGGGCGGCATCCATTATGAGGAACTGGAGTCACGTCACGGATTGCAGTCACTTCTAGACCTGCTGCTTGTAATGAACGAATTGCTGCTTCACGTCCAGAACCAGGGCCTTTAACAGTTACATCAACTGTTCTTAATCCATGTTCCATTGCTGCTTTTGAAGCAGTTTCAGCTGCCATTTGAGCGGCAAAAGGTGTTGATTTTTTACTACCTTTAAAACCTAAAGCACCAGCAGATGACCATGCTAAAGCATTACCATGAGTATCTGTGATCATTACGATTGTATTGTTGAATGTTGAATGGATATGCGCAATACCGGTTTCAATATTCTTTTTGACACGGCGTTTACGATTCACTTTTTTTGCTACCATGAAGTTTTAACCTCCTTCACTAGATTATTATTTTTTCTTACCTGCAACTGTTTTAGAAGGACCTTTACGAGTGCGGGCGTTGTTTTTAGTGTTTTGACCACGAACTGGCAAACCACGACGGTGACGGATACCACGGTAAGAACCGATTTCCATCAAACGTTTGATGTTCAAGTTGACTTCACGACGAAGGTCACCTTCAACTTTTAATTTGTCAACTGCTGCACGGATAGCATCTGTTTGTTCATTCGTTAAGTCACGAACACGAACATCTTCAGATACGCCAGCTTCAGCTAACACTTCTTTCGCAGTAGTGTTTCCGATACCATAGATGTAAGTTAAAGAAACTACTACGCGTTTATCACGAGGAATATCTACTCCTGCAATACGTGCCATATTTTGTTACACCTCCGATTATCCTTGACGTTGTTTATGTTTTGGATTTGCTGGGCAAATCACCATAACGCGTCCTTTACGACGAATTACTTTACAATGTTCACACATTGGTTTTACTGATGGTCTTACTTTCATGATAATACCTCCTTGAAGTTTACGGAGTACAATTATTTAAAACGGTATGTGATCCGACCACGTGATAAATCGTATGGCGATAATTCTACCGTCACTTTATCACCGGGCAGGATGCGGATGTAGTGCATACGGATCTTACCTGATACCGTAGCGAGCACTTGGTGTCCGTTTTCCAATTCCACTTTAAACATTGCATTCGGCAAAGTTTCGACGACTGTACCTTCGATTTCGATAACATCTTCTTTTGCCACGCACAGTACCTCCTTGTACTTGTTTCGCTTTACACGATAAAATGGCGGAAACTTGGCGTTCCCACCTGAGATTCTCAAAACTTGCCTTTATTTAACGCTAAAGGCGGACTGACATATTCTATCATAATATATCACACTTAGCAAGAGAAAGTTTCTTTGCAAGTCGGTAGCTGTTTGCGCGTGTTACCCGATGATCTTTTGCACGTCGGCAAAGACTGCATCGATATCACGATCTCCATCAATCGACTGCAATAAACCTTGATCTTTGTAGTAACTTAAGATCGGTTCACTGCTTTTAATGTTGACAGCTAGACGATTCTTGACTGTTTCAGGTTTGTCATCTTCTCGTTGATAAAACTCATGGCCTCCACAACGATCGCAAGTGCCTTCAACTTTAGTTGGGTTGAAGATTTTGTGATACGTCGCGCCGCAATTGCGACACATATAGCGACCCGCTAAGCGTTCAACTAAGATTTCTGACGGAACATGGATTTCAACGACGGCATCTAATTTTTTTCCAAGTTCTGAAAGCATTTGATCTAATGCTTTTGCTTGATCAATTGTCCGAGGAAAACCATCTAACAAGAAGCCCTTGTCAGTATCAGGTTCTGCTAGGCGCTCTTTTACGATACCATTGGTAACTTCGTCAGGCACTAATTCACCTTTATCCATATAAGCTTTTGCTTCCAGGCCGAGAGCTGTTTCATTGGCCATAGCCGCCCGAAACATGTCACCTGTTGAAATGTGAGGAATTTGATACGCCGCAACGATTCTTTCAGCTTGCGTTCCTTTACCTGCACCAGGTAATCCCATTAATACAAGGTTCATACTAACTCCTCCTGTAAGTTTATGGTGGGGGTGTTGAGGAAGACCCTCAACACTTCACCTTCACTCTAATTGATAAAACCAGTATATTTCCGTTTCAGCATTAGACCTTCTAACTGTTTAGCAGTTTCCAGTGCAACACCGATTACGATCAATAGACTTGTACCACCCAAACCAATTGATTGTGGTAAGTTCCAGACCATTTGTGCAATGATTGGTAACAAAGCAACTAGACCTAAGAACAAAGCCCCAACTGCGCTTAAACGCATCAATAAGCGGGAGACATAATCTTCAGTACCTTTACCAGGTCGGACCGATGGAATATAACTTCCTTGCTTTTGTAAGTTTTCCGCTAATTTCTCAGGGTTAACTTGCACGAAAGCGTAAAAGAACGTAAATGCTACAATCAATAATGTATAAATCGTTGCCCCTGGCACCGTATTATAATTAAAGATTTGCATCATTACTTCATACCAACCTTCGCCACGATACGAGCCGCTTAAAGCTTGTAAAATGGCATTCGGGGTAGCAATGAAAGAACTGGCGAAAATAACTGGAATAACGCCGGCAGCGTTAACTTTAAGCGGTAAGTAACTGCTTGTTGGTGCGCCAGCAACTCGTTTTGTATATTGGATCGGAATTTTACGTTCTGCTTGTTGGACATAAGTGACCAACGTGATAATTACTAAAACAGCAATTACCAGAGCAAGCATAAATAATGCCGATTTCCAAATTTCACTTGATTCGATATTAATGAAGTAATCTTCAACTAATTGTTTAATCGCATCAGGCAAACGAGAGATAATACCAGCAAAGATGATCATAGAAACCCCATTGCCGACACCTTTTTCAGTAATTTGTTCTCCCAACCACGTTACAAACATTGTACCGGCAGTTAAGATTAAACCAATTACAACAAAAGTCATCACATCTGGGTTATCCACAAAGCCAAGCTGTGTCCAAGAATTAAATCCAGCTGTAATCCCGACTGATTGAACAAAGGCTAACACCAATGTCAAAATGCGCGTAGCTTGATTTAATTTACGTCGACCTACTTCCCCTTGTTTGGACCATTCAACAAATTTTGGCACGATATCCATCTGCAACAATTGAATCACAATTGAAGCAGTAATATAAGGTGACACACCCATTGAAAAGACCGAGAAATTTTGCATCGCGCTACCACTTACCATGTTTAACATGTTTAAAAATGGTAGTTCTGCGATACTTTGCAGGCGACTAGCATCAACACCAGGAACGGTGATATGTGCTCCTAGACGAAAGACGAATAAAGCAAAAACGGTAAAGAAGATCTTTGATCTAATATCTTTAACTTTAAAAGAGTCTTTCAACAGTTTAAACATTAGATCACCTCAATTGACCCACCGTTAGCTGTGATAGCTTCTTCGGCTGTTTTTGAGAATTTAGCTGCTTTCACAGTTAATTTCTTAGTCAATTCACCGTTGCCTAAAACTTTGATTCCAGCTTTTTCGTTTTTCACGATTCCAGCTTCTACTAGAGTAACAGGTGTTACTTCAGTACCGTCTTCAAAGCGATTTAAGACATCTAAATTGATTACTGCATATTCTTTACGGTTAACGTTAGTAAAACCACGTTTTGGCAAACGACGGAATAATGGTGTTTGACCACCTTCAAAGCCTAAACGCACACCGCCACCTGAACGCGCTTTTTGACCTTTTTGTCCGCGACCAGATGTTTTACCGTTACCAGATGAAGTACCGCGACCGACGCGATTGCGTACTTGGCGTGATCCTTCTGCAGGTTGTAATTCATGAAGTTTCATAGGGTTGGCACCTCCTTAACAAGTTAAACTAAGTTTGATTAAATTTCTTCAACGTCCACTAAGTGAGAAATAGTGTTAACCATACCTTTGATTGCATCATTAGCAGGTTTCACTACAGTTGTATTCACTTTACCTAGACCCAACGCTTTAACAGTATCACGTTGGTTTTGAGGACGTCCGATAACACTGCGTTTTAAAGTAATTTTTAATTCAGCCATTATTGTTGTCCTCCTTATCCGATAATTTCTTCAACTGATTTGCCACGTAATGCAGCAACTTCTTCAGCACGTTTTAATTGAGATAAACCTTCAACAGTTGCGCGAACAACGTTGATTGGTGTGTTTGAACCTAATGATTTAGAAGTAATATCTGAAACGCCTGCTAATTCTAAGACGGCACGGACAGGTCCACCTGCAGCAACCCCAGAACCTTCAACAGCTGGCTTCATTAAAATGCGCCCACCGCCAAAGACGCCGATAACTTCATGAGGGATAGTTGTTCCCACCATAGGTACTTCAATCAAGTTTTTCTTAGCACTTTCGATCGCTTTACGGATAGCTTCTGGTACTTCTTGTGCTTTACCTGTACCAAAACCTACGTGTCCGTTTTTATCGCCAACTACAACTAAAGCTGCAAAACGCAAACGGCGTCCGCCTTTAACAACTTTTGTTACACGGTTGATCGCAACAACGCGGTCTTCTAATTCCAAATGATTTGGATCGATGTAAGTCATGAATGGTGTTCCTCCTTTTCCTAAAATTCTAGTCCATTTTCGCGCGCAGCTTCAGCTAAAGCTTGCACACGGCCATGGTAAAGGTAACCACCACGGTCAAAGACTACTTCTTTAATACCTTTAGCAGCAGCACGTTCAGCAACTAATTTACCTACGGCTTGCGCTTGTTCTGTTTTATTTCCACCTGAAATTTCTTTATCCAAGGCAGAGGCACTTGCTAGCGTTACACCCGCTACGTCATCAATAACTTGCGCGTAGATGTTTTTGTTAGAACGGAATACGTTCAAACGTGGGCACTCAGCAGTACCAGAGATTTTGTTACGGACACGGCGATGACGCTTTTGACGTGTCTTGTTTTTGTCTGGTTTTGTAATCACAATTGTCACCTCTTCTATTTGCTGGCCTAAGCCGCGAAAAGTATATAGTCATCTTCAAAAAAGGAAGATGTGAAGCCGTAATTTTCATACGGGCTTCGGCTATATCCTTTATTATTTACCAGTTTTACCTTCTTTACGGCGTACGAATTCGCCAACATAGCGGATCCCTTTGCCTTTGTAAGGTTCTGGAGGACGTACACCACGAATGTTCGCAGCTAATTCGCCAACTACTTCTTTGTTGATTCCTTTAACGATCACTTGTGTGTTCGCTGGAACTTCGATTTCAACGCCAGCTGGCGCTTCGATCTCAACTGGGTGAGAGTAACCCACGTTTAAGACTAATTTTTTGCCTTGTAATTGGGCACGGTAACCAACCCCGATAAGTTCAAGAGCTTTTTGGAAACCTTCAGAAACACCTACGACCATGTTGTTGAAGTTGGCACGAGTTGTTCCGTGGATTGTTTTCATTTCTTTTGTGTCATTTGGACGAGTGAAAGTTACAACGTTTCCTTCGACATTCATAGTAATGTCAGCAGAAAAAGTACGTGTAAGTTCACCTTTAGGACCTTTGACTGTAATGTTGTTGCCATCTTGCTTAACTTCAACGCCAGCAGGCAATTCAACGATTTTATTACCGATACGACTCACTTAAAGACACCTCCTTGTAAAAGATTATATTACCATACGTATGCGACAACTTCGCCGCCGACATTTTTTTGACGCGCTTCTTTATCAGTGATTACACCGTCAGAAGTCGAGATAATGGCGATACCTAAACCATTTAATACTTTTGGTACTTCGTCAGCTTTAACGTAAGCACGCAAGCCTGGTTTAGAGATACGTTTCAAGTTAGTGATAACACGTTCACCGTTTTTGCCGTATTTCAGGAAGACACGGATCACGCCTTGTTTGTCATCTTCGATATATTCAACATCACGGATGAAACCTTCGTTTTTCAAGATTTCAGCGATGTCACGCTTGATTTTTGATGCAGGCACTTCTAAAGATTCGTGCTTAACCATGTTAGCATTACGAATGCGAGTTAGAAAATCTGCGATTGGATCTGTCATGACCATGGGTTCTTTACCTCCTTTATGCGAGTATTTGTTTACCAGCTAGCTTTCTTCACGCCGGGAATTTGACCTTTGTAGGCAAGTTCGCGGAAGCAAATACGGCAAAGTTTAAATTTACGATAAACTGAATGTGGACGTCCGCAACGTTCGCAACGAGTGTAAGCTTGTGTTGAATGTTTAGCAGGACGTTGTTGTTTAGCAATCATTGATTTTTTAGCCACGTAGTTCGCCTCCTTTAATTATTTTTGGAATGGCATGCCTAATTGTGTCAGCAATTCACGTGATTCTTCATCAGTGTTGGCTGTTGTCACAATAACGATGTCCATCCCGCGTACTTTGTCGACCAAATCGTAATCAACTTCAGGGAAGATTAATTGTTCTTTGATACCTAAAGTGTAGTTACCGCGACCATCGAATGATTTTTTACTTACACCATGGAAGTCACGGACACGTGGTAGTGAAACACTTACCAATTTGTCTAAGAATTCATACATGCGTTCGCCGCGCAAAGTAACTTTGGCGCCGATTGGCATACCTTCACGTAAACGGAAGCCGGCAATAGATTTTTTAGCTTTTGTAATCAATGGTTTTTGACCAGCGATTAAAGTTAATTCTTCTACTGCTTTATCTAAATTTTTCGCATTTGAAACAGCATCACCCACACCCATGTTGATAACAATCTTTTCAACTTTTGGTGCTTGCATCACTGAATTATAATTGAATTTATCCATTAAAGCTGGAACTACTTCTTTTGAGTATTTTTCTTTCAGGCGGTTCATTTAGTTGCCCCTCCTTCCTTAAATTATTTATCTAAAACTTCACCGGTTTTCTTGGAAACGCGGACTTTTTTACCGTCAACTTCTTTGTAGCCAACCCGAGTAGCTTCACCGTTTGATGGGTCGATGATCATGACATTTGATACATGAATCGGAGCTTCCATTTCAACGATTCCGCCTTGCGGAGCAGCTTGAGAAGGTTTTTGGTGTTTTTTCACGATGTTAACACCTTCGACTACAACTTTATCTTTTTTCGGGAAAGCTTCTAAAACAACGCCTTCTTTGTTTTTGTCTTTACCAGTGATAACTTTGACTTTGTCGCCTTTTTTAATAAACATTACTGTTTCGCACCTCCTTTTAAAATAGGTTTTCTTATAATACTTCTGGTGCTAGGGAAACGATCTTCATGAAGTTGTTTTCACGCAATTCACGGGCAACAGGGCCAAAGATCCGAGTTCCACGAGGGCTTTTATCGTCACGGATAATTACCGCAGCATTTTCATCAAATTTAATATAAGAACCGTCAGTACGGCGCGCACCTGATTTAGTGCGGACGATGACCGCTTTGACAACGTCGCCTTTTTTGACAACCCCACCTGGCGTTGCTTGTTTAACTGAAGCAACGATCACGTCTCCGATGTTAGCAGTTTTGCGACCTGAGCCACCTAGGACTTTGATCGTCAAAATTTCACGCGCACCTGAGTTATCAGCAACTTTTAATCGGCTTTCTGATTGGATCACGGTTGTATCCTCCTTTATCGCTTTATTTATCTACCAAGTTTCAAAGTGTAATTAGATAATTACAGCTTTTTCAACGATTTCTACTAGACGGAAACGTTTAGTAGCAGATAATGGACGAGTTTCCATAATTTTCACGATATCGCCAACTTTTGCTTCGTTGTTTTCATCGTGCGCTTTGTATTTCTTAGAGTAGTTCATGCGTTTACCGTAGATAGGGTGGTTTTTCTTTGTTTCTACAACGACAGTAATGGTTTTATCCATTTTGTCAGATACCACGCGACCTTGGTAAACTTTACGTTGATTTCTTTCAGTCATACCGCTAATGGCCTCCTTCCACAATTACTTCGCTTGTTCACGCAACACAGTTTTGATGCGTGCAATCGATTTACGTACTTCTTTGATACGTGCAGTGTTTTCTAATTGACCGGTTGCTAATTGGAAACGCAAGTTGAACAATTCTTCTTTCAATTGTTTTTCCTGATCAAGCATTTCGGCAGTGGTTAATTCTCTGATTTCTTTAACCTTCATTCGATTCACCACCCATTTCCTCACGTTTTACGATCTTCGTTTTCATTGGTAATTTGTGAGAAGCAAGACGTAATGCTTCACGAGCAACTTCTTCAGGAACACCGGCGATTTCAAACATGATTTTACCGCGTTTAACTGGTGAAACCCAACCTTCAGGAGCCCCTTTACCTTTACCCATACGTACGCCAATCGCTTTAGATGTGTATGATTTATGAGGGAAAATTTTAATCCACACTTTCCCACCACGCTTCATGTAACGAGTCATAGCGATACGTGAAGCTTCGATTTGACGGTTGGTGATCCAATGTGATTCAACAGCTTGTAAGCCGAATTCACCAAAAGCAATCTCTTTACCGCCTTTTGCTTCTCCGCGCATTTTACCACGGAATTCACGACGATGTTTTACACGTTTAGGTACTAACATGTTTATTTCCCTCCTTTCTTAGTGTCTTGAGCGTTCTTTTTCGTTGGCAAGATTTCGCCACGATAGATCCACACTTTAACTCCTAATTTTCCGTAGGTAGTATCTGCTTCTTCCCAAGCGTAGTCGATATCAGCACGCAATGTATGAAGTGGAACAGTACCTTCTGAGTAGCCTTCGCTACGAGCGATATCAGCACCGTTTAAACGGCCAGATACCATTGTTTTGATCCCTTTAGCGCCTGAACGCATTGTACGTTGGATCGCTTGTTTTTGAGCGCGACGGAACGCAACCCGGTTTTCTAATTGGCGTGCAATTCCTTCACCAACTAATTTTGCATCTAAATCTGGTTTTTTGATTTCCACGATATTGATGTGGATACGTTTGCCAG